>NZ_BAAHAR010000026.1:0-115208 GCF_054777395.1 Nocardiopsis oceani | reverse complement strand
CGACGTGGTCGTCGCAGAAGACGTAGAGTGCGGTCAGAAGGGTGTCCAGGTCTCGTTTCACACCAAGACTCTGCGGCACCCTTCGCTGTGTCCGCTACCTGCTTACACATCGGACTCACTCATCTAGGGGCTCGCGGGCCCTTGCTTGCGGACGACGGACCGGGCTCTCAGGCCCCTATTTGCGGACCATCACCAGGACACCGCAGGACCAGCCGAGCAGCGGGAGGCGTTCCCAGCCGACACGGGACTCCAGGTTCTCGATGAGGGCGTCCACCGCCAGGCAGTGGTCCTCGGGGAGGGAGGTACCCGCGGGTTGGCGGGCGAGGTCGTCCACCACGTAGAAACCGCCCGGGGCGACCAGAGTGAGCGCCTCGTCCAGGTGGGTGAACTTGCCCGGCCAGGTGTCCGCGAAGACCAGGTCGTAGCCGGGGCGGTCGTCGGTGGCGCGGGCGCGGAGCCACTCACCGCCGTCGGCCTCGACGATCGTCACCCGGGGGTCGGCCGTGTGGTGGCGCCGGGCCACGCCGAGGTACTCGGGGTCGTTGTCGACGGTGTCCAACCGGGCCTGTCGGTCCATACCGGCGAGGAGCCACGCCGTGCCCGCCCCCGTTCCGGTGCCGAGTTCGAGGAGGCGTCCCCCGGGTTTGGCGGCGGCGAGGGCCCGGAGCAGGTGCCCGACCGCCTCCTCGCAGGACATGCTGAAGCCGATGCCCTCGGTGTCGCTCTCGATCGCGTCGAGGCTGGCGGGGCGCTGGTCGGGCCGGGTCGCTGTCACGGGAACCGCTCTCCGCTCGGGTCGAGTGATCTCGCTGAGGAGACCAGGCTATGCCGCAGGGGCACGGTGACCCAGGAGCTTCGCAGCGGAGAAGGTGTTTCCCGGGAGGGAGGGGTGGTTCCGGGAAGACGGGGTGGCTGCCGGAACGGTGCCGTCCTCACCGTCCCGGCAGCCCTACCGCTCTGCTCCGCACAGGAGAGGGCACCGGAGGAGGAGGTGCAGGCCATGCGGAGCGAGGGTACGGGCAAGACGCCCGAAGGGAATTCTGTCGCCCGCTGGGCCGCCGGACCACTGATCAGTCGGCAATTCGAGCCGCGAATGATCACCGTCGGTCCGGCGGCTACGCGGCCTCGTAGACCCGGTTCAGACTCTCCATGTCCACGATCACCACACTCCGGTAGCTGGACAGCAGTATCCCGTCGGAGCGGAAGCGTCGGATCGCGTTGCCGACGGCGTCCGTGCGCGCCCCGATGAGTTTGCCCAGGTCGGTGTGGGACAGCCGGATGCCCAGGTCGATACCCTTCTCGGTGGGCACCCCGTGGCGCTTGGCCATGTCGACGAGGGTCCGGGCCACGCGGGCCTCCACCTCGTACCCCGCGAGCTCGGCCCGCTGCCGGTCCGCGTGCTCCTGCCGCTCACCCATCACGGCGACCATTGCCCGCCAGGCGTCGGGGTGCTCCTCCAGGAAGCACTCGAAGACGTGGTGCGGGTAGACCCGGACCGTGAGCGGGGCACACGAGGTGACCGTGGCGCTGGGCCTGGTCCCCCGGAACATGCTGAGCTCGCCGACCAGGTCGCCCCACCGCCGGATACCGAACATGGTTTCGGTGCCGTTGCGCAGCACCGAGGTGATCTTGACGCACGCCGGGTCGGCCGACTTCCCGCGTCCGGGCGGGCCCAGGAGCATGGCCTGTTCCGACTCGTCGCCCTGGGAGATGAGTACACGGTTGGCGGGGAGGTGACGCGGCGGGGAGAGCAAGAGGAGCCGGTTCGCGGTGGCGCTCTCCAACCTGGACACGAAGCTGCCCGGCTGCCAGTCCGTCATGCGTCCTCCGATCATCCCCCCATCATGCCCAGGTGGCACCGGGCCCCACCGGTGGAGCACGGAAAACAGGAAACTTTGTGCCCGAAACGGGGCCGCCCGGGGTCAGGGCCGTCGGCGTCCGGGGTCAGGGCCGCTGGCCGGTACCGTCCAGCGAGAGCAGGGCCATCAGCAGCATCTCCTGGGCCCCGGCAAGGAAGATCTCCACGGGTTCGCCCTCCCCGTAGACCGCGTAGGAACCCGCCACGTCACCCCGGTGCAAGGCGGTCCGGGACAGCGGAGCCGTCAGCATCACCCCGCGACCCGGGGATAGCGACACCGTCATCCGGTCCCCTTGAAGCCGGAGCGCACAGCGCTCCCGCCGCACCGCGCCGTCACGCACCGGACGCCCCACGCACTCGATGCTCACCGGGTCGCCTTGGGCATGCGCCTCCCGCAGGCGACGCAGCCGGGCACGGCCGAACCAGCGGGTGTACAGGTAGGCGGCCGACTCGGGGAAGAGGTGCAGGAGCAGCTGGAACAAGGGGGAGATCTCTTCTTGGCTGGGCGGAGGGGTGTGGTGGTGGGAGGCGCGGGGTGTGGTGGCGAAGGGGCCCGGCACCGTTCAGGTACCGAGCCCCAGAGGATCAGCTCCTGGATATCAGGACCTGACGGGGATCCGAACGCGCGGGGTTCGGGTCAGGGCGACCACGAGGACCGCCACCACGAGGACGAACCCGCCCAGGGCCAGGGCGGTGCCGTGGCCGACCGGCTCACCGACGTGGAGGAAAACGAACCTGTCTACGTGCGCAGGCGGGTGACCCGGCTCGACGGGACCATCAACCAGTCGGCAGACGGCTACTTCAGCCTTACAACGGCTGAGCGTTCACCCGGCATCGTCGATGGCGAGGGCCCCGGCGGACACATAGCCGACATCGACTCGATCAGCACCGTCCGCGAAATCCAGGAGGAAATCGGGGCCCGGATGCCCACAGGCCCGGATGCCCACAGGCCCAGAGGCCAGCAGGCTTCAGATTCCACCGGGCACCCCGGTTTTCGAGGTGATCCGGACCTATCACACGGACGACGGACCGCTCGATGTCGCCCAGTTCCTGATCAGGGCCGACATGGCGCTCTTCGACTATCGCTTCGCGGTGCCCGAGTAACTGTTCGCGGAGGGCCGGGCGAAGCCGGGTGCGGTTCGGTCCTGCGTGGCCGTGGGGTTGGTTCCCTGCGGGTGCGAGGTTGCCCCGTTTCCCGCACCGTCGCGGAACCTCTCACCCCAGCAGGTATCCCCCACTCCCGCAGGGTTGCCCCACCCCGGCGGGAAACGGGAAACCCCAGGCCACAGGCGCCAACCCGTTCGAAGTCCCGGTCAGGTGGCACCGGAGCCGCCAGGTCCTCGGTCCCGGGTCGACCAGTACCGCGGAATCCACTCCACGCTGGCGGAGCACGCGCTCTCCGAAGAGGACTCCCGAACCTTCATCGGGGAGCTGGCCGCCTCGTTGTAGAGCTGGGCGGACAGCACCCGGCGCTAGGGTGTTCCGATGACTGCGATCAAGGAGTTCCAAGTCACCTTCGACTGCGCGGATCCGGTGCGTGTCGGCCGGTTCTGGTGTGAGGTGCTGGGGTACGTCGAGCCACCGGTACCCGGGGGGTTCACCAGCTGGGAGGAGTTCAATAGCTCGCTTCCGCCCGAACAGCAGGGGTCGGCGTTCGCCTGTGTCGATCCCTCGGGTGAGCGGCCGCGGCTGTTCTTCCAGCGGGTTCCCGAAGGCAAGACCGCCAAGAACCGGGTGCACCTCGACGTGCGGACCGGCACCGGGCTCGTCGGGGAAGAGCGCCTCTCCACGCTCCAAGCCGAGCGGGCACGGCTGGAAGCGCTCGGCGCGGTGTGCGTACAGGTGATGCACGCCGACGGGTTCAACGAGTCGTGCATCGTGATGCAGGACATCGAGGGCAACGAGTTCTGCCTGGACTGAGAGGCCGGGCGGGGCCGCGGGGGGGTACGGCCCCGCCCGGCGGGTGGGGGTTTCCTATTGGTCGAGGTGCTGGTCGACCCAGGCGTCGAGGGGCTGCCCCTGGATGGCGGCGGCCATCAGCTCCGGAAACGCGTCCGGGGTGCACGCGAAGGCCGGGACGCCGAGTTCGGCCAGGGACGCGGCGTTCCTGCGGTCATAGGCCGGCGCTCCCTCATCGGACAGTGCCAGCAACACCACCACCTGAACCCCCGCCGACCGCATCGCCGCAACTCTCTTCACCATCTCCTCTCGGACACCGCCCTCGTAGAGGTCGCTGACCAGCACGAAAATGGAGTCCTGCGGGCGGTCGATCAGCTCCTGGCCGTAGGCGATGGCCCGGTTGATGTTCGTGCCTCCCCCGAGCTGGGTGCCGAAGAGCACCTCGACGGGGTCGGTGAGCTGTTCGGTCAGGTCCACAACGGCGGTGTCGAAGACGACGAGAGACGTCTTCAGGGTGCTCATCGAAGCCAGCACGGCACCGAAGACGCTCGCGTAGACGACCGAGGACGCCATCGAGCCGCTCTGGTCGATGGCCAGGACCACGTCCTTCTGCACCCCCTGGGAGCGCCGACCGTGGCCCACGAGGGTCTGCGGGATCACCGTGTTGTGTTCGGGCAGGTAGTGCGCCAGGTTGCGGCGGATGGTGGCGTTCCAGTCGATATCCGCGACCCGGCGAGGGCGGTGTGTGCGGGAGGACCGGTCGATGGCGCCCCGGACGGCGGAACGGGTCTTCTGTGCCACCCGCTGCTCCAGGTCGTCGACCACCTTGCGGACGATGGTGCGTGCACTCTCGCGCGCCTCGGCGGGCATCACCCGGTTCAGGGAGAGCAGGGTGCCGACCAGGTGCACGTCGGGCTCGACGGCCTCCATCATCTCCGGTTCCAGGAGGAGCTGGTGGAGTCCGAGCCGGTCCATGGCATCGGACTGCATCACCTGGACCACCGAGGACGGGAAGTACTCCCGGATGTCACCCAACCACCGGGACACCCTTGGCGCCGAACCGCTGAGGTCGGCTCCGCGGTCGTCCGAGCCGGGACGCCCGCCGGAGGACGCCCGGTCGGCCCGGTTGTACAGGGCCGACAGAGCCGCATCCATCTCCTGGTCGCCACCGGACAGGGTGGCGCACTGGGACTCCGCGCCGAGGACCAGCCGCCAGCGGCGGGACCGTTCGCTCACGGCCGGGCCTTGCTCTGCTGTGCCTACCTCCGCGCTCATGCGCTGCTCCTCTCCAGTAGCGCCGTCACGGCCGCGACAGCTGGGGCCGCACGGCGGTTGTCGATCGGGCGTCGGGGCCGAGGCTCCGGGTGGCCACCGCGGTCTGCCCTGGTCACAGCGGTACCGATCTCCTGGCGTTCGGGCCCGCCGAAGGCCCCGAAGGTGCGCCGGAGCAGCGGCAGGACCGCGGTGAACCGTTCCTCGGACAGACCGAGCAGCCAGGTGTCGATGAGCCCGAGCAGCTGGGGGTCGTGGACCAGGATCAGTCCGCTGCCCTGCAAGAACCCCTCCAGCCAGGCGGCGGCACGGGTGGGTTCGGTACCGGGCGACATCGCCAGGCCGAGCCTGCGGCGCAGCTCCTCCGGGGGGATGCGGCCGGAGTCCGCCAGCATCCGGTTCACCCGGCCGGCGATCCGACCGGGGACGTTCTCCTTCACGGCCAGGGACTCCAGCGCCTCCGTCCAGCCCTCCAGACCCGTACCAAGGAGATTGGCCGCGTTGTGGGTGCGGTCGATCGCCTTGACGAACGCCGCCGCCGCGTCGTCGTCCAGGCCGCGGACCGCCGGGTCCAGACCCGCGCAGATCCGGGCCAGGAGCTGCTGGGCGACCGTGCCCAGGTGGCCGGTGTCGGTACCCCGCACGTCGCCGTAGCGGGCGGCGCGGGCCAAGGGCGGCAGCGCCGACATCAGGTGGGTGATGTCGCTGTCGGTGGCGGCGCGGTCGGTGAGCAGGGCGAGCACGTCCGGCAGCGCCTCGGCGAGTTCGGCGAACAGGCACTGCTCGGTGAGCGCGGTCAGGCTGGGGAGCCGGGCGTCGGCGGCGAGCTCCACCACCCGGGCGGTGGCGGCCGCGGCCACGGTGGTCCCCCACGGCGCGGCCTCGATGAGCGCCACGTCCATGTCGGGTTCCCAGCGCAGCCGCCACGATTCGCGGAAGGTGCCGCGCGAGCCGCTCCCGGGCGTGCGCGGGACACCCCACTCGACGCCGAGCATCCGCAGCCGGTGCAGCAGGACGCTGCGTTCGCGGTGGATGTCCTTGCGCAGGTCGAGGTCGAGGTCCCGGTCGAAGGCCTCCGGTTTGAGGCGGAGCCGTTTCTGGGCGGCCAGGACGTCGCGTTGCAGGGGCACCATGGGGGTGTCCGGGGGAACCGAGCCGAGGCGTTCACCGACCGCCATCCGCCCGTGGACCAGCTGAGCCCGGGTCTGCTCGCCCTCGCAGAGCACGGCGGTGACCGCTTCGGAGACCTCGTCGATCCCGGCGAGCGGCCGCCCGCGCAGCACGGCGAGGCTCTCCGCCAGTCGCACTCCCTCGATGACGTGCGAGGAGGAGACCGGCTGGCCCTCCTCGCGCAGGACCCGGGCCGCCTCGGTGAGCCACCGGTGGACCGGCAGGTCGGGTGCGGTGAAGAGGTGGTGGTACCAGCCGGGCGAGGTGACCCCGGCACCGTAACCGCTGGCGCTGGCGAGCCGTCCGTGCGTCCACGGCACCCAGGTGGCGGTGGTCTTCACCTTGGGCAGCCCTTTGAGCAGTGCGGCGTCGCCGGAGACGGGGTAGTCGGAGAGGTCGCGCAGGGCGGGCGCGTGCCAGGCGCCGCACACCACGGCCACCCGCTCGTACCCCTCCTTGAGGACGGCGCGCAGGGTCTTGCGCATGTACGCCTCGCGGCGCGCGTCCCGGCCGGTCTCGGGCCCGGCTTCAGCGCGGACGGCGGCCATGGCCTCGGTGATCGCGGGGAAGGGCGAGGGCTCGCCGTCGCGGCGCTGCTCCACGACGTCGTCCCACCAGCGCTCGGCGTCGTCGTAGCCGGCCGCCTCGGCGAGCACCCCGAGCGGGTCGGTCCGGACCCGGGGTCGGGGCGTCTCCTCCTGGGCCTCCTCCGATGCCTCTCCCCCGTCGTCCGAACCCTGCTCCGCGGCCTCCGCCCGCGCGATCCGTTCGGCGAGGGTGTGGGCGGCGGGCAGATCGCAGAAGCGCACCGGCACGCCGCCCTCATGCGCGTGGACCAGGGCGGTCCACTCAGGGGAGAAGGACGCGAACGGCCACATCCCCCAACCTTCCTTGGACCGCACAGTCCCCGTCTTGGGGGTGTCGGCCAGGTGCACGAGCAGCGCCACCGGCGGTTCCAGCCCGCCGACCAGCGAAGTGATCGCGTCGGCCTCGGGCGGCCCCTCGATCAGCACGATGTCGGGTTTGATCTCGTCCAGGGCGGCCCGCACGGCCCGGGCCGAACCCGGGCCGTGGTGGCGCACGCCCAGGACACTCACCTTGGCGGTGTCCAGTCGGGGCCGTCCCATCAGGCGCCCACCTCGCGGCAGGCCCGGTAGAAGTCGTCCCAGCCGTCCCGCTCGCGGGCGACGGTCTCCAGGTACTCGCGCCACACCACACCGTCGGACACCCGGTCCTGGACGACGGCGCCCTGGATGCCGGCGGCGACGTCGGCCGGGCGCAGCCGACCGTCGCCGAAGTGCGCGGCGAGCGCGATCCCGTTGGTGATCACCGAGATGGCCTCGGCGGTGCTCAGGGTTCCGCTCGGTGACTTGACCCTGGTGCCGGCGTCCTCGGTGAACCCCGAGCGCAGCTCGCGGAAGACCGTGACCACCCGCTGGATCTCGGAGAGGCTGGTGGGCACCTCGGGCAGCTCCAGGGAGCGGCCGAGCTGCTCCACCCGCTGGGTGACGATGCGGACCTCGTCCTCGGCGCTGTCCGGGACCGGGAGCACCACAGTGTTGAACCGGCGACGCAGGGCGCTGGACAGGTCGTTGACGCCGCGGTCGCGGTCGTTCGCGGTGGCGATGATGTTGAACCCGCGCTGGGCCTGCACCTCGATGCCGAGTTCGGCGACGGGCAGGGCCTTCTCCGAGAGCACGGTGATCAGGCCGTCCTGCACGTCGGAGGGCATGCGGGTGAGTTCCTCGATCCGGCCGATGGAGCCGCGGGCCATGGCTGTCATGACCGGGCTGGGCACCATCGCGGCCTCGGACGGTCCTTCGGCGAGCAGCCGGGCGTAGTTCCACCCGTACCGGACCGCCTCCTCTGAGGTGCCCGCGGTGCCCTGCACCAGGAGCGTGGAGTCGCCGGAGACCGCGGCCGCGAGGTGCTCGGACAGCCAGGTCTTGGCGGTGCCGGGCACCCCGATGAGCAGCAGGGCGCGGTCGGTGGCCAGGGTGGCCACGGCCACCTCCACCACCCGGCGGGAGCCGATGTACTTGGGGGTGATCTCGGTGCCGTCGTCGAGGGTGGCGCCCAGCAGGTACTGGGTGACCGCCCACGGGGACAGATGCCAGCCCGGGGGGCGCTGGCGGTCGTCGGCCTTGGCCAGCGCCTGGAGCTCGGCGGCGTAGGTCTGCTCGGCGTGGGGCCGCAGGGCGCTGGACAGGTCGGTGTCCGTGCCGGTTCCAGTGGCGGAGGCGGTGGTGGCGCTGGTGGCGGCGGTTCCGGTGGCGGTCAAGCTAGAGCTCCCTGTGCATGTCGAGGCGGAATCGTAGGGTGTCGCGGAGGCGGAGGTAGGCGGGGCCCTCCTCCGGCTGAGGTGGCTCCGGGGGAAGGAGGTCGAGGTGTTCGGGGGGCATGTGTTCGGCGGCGGCCTCGCAGAGGAACCGGTAACCGCGTGAGTCGCGCTGGTCGACCCGTACCGCGAGCCGCCGCGCCACCTCCTCGGAGAGCTCCCGGGTCCACGGGGCACCGATCGCGAGGAGGGTCTGACCGAGGTTGTGCTGGTCCCCGGCCGTGCCGATCGCGGCCAGGACGCGTTCGCACCGTTCGGTGGCCGGCAGCGGGGCGAGCAGGGCCCGGATGCGCTGCCGCCGGGGATCCTGGACCCCGGACCCGACCATGCGGGGCAGCCCGGTCCCCGGGTGGTCGAGGACCGCCCGAACCCAGGCGGGGTCCCGTTGCAGGCAGGCGGCATCGGTGAGGGTCTCGCGCAGCTCCGCTTCTCCAGCAGCCAGGGCCAGGACGCCCTCGGGCCCGGTGTCGAGCAGGCCGGTCCACACGTCCAGCGGGGTGTGCGTGACCAGGACCCGGCTGCGCTCCCGGTGTTCGGCGTGGGACGCGCGCCGCTCGTCATGGGACCGGCCCCCGCCGTTCGGGGCCGCCAGGGCGAGGTCGCGCAGGAGGTCCGTGCGCCGGACGTCCACGTCGGTAACCTCGACCGGGCAGCGCGGGCTGGGATCGTGCCGCACGTGTTCGCGCAGGTATCCGCGGAGCCGGTGGGCGTGCGCGCTGTCGGGCAGGCGGGTGAGCAGGGCCAGGGCGAGGCCCCGCACGTTGGCGTTGCGGTCGTCCAGGGCCCGGTCGAGGACCTCCTCGTCGTCGTGGCCGAGGTTGATCCGCAGGGACTCCAGGAGCCCGCGCCGCTCGTCCCCCTTGCTCTCCCGTGGCCAGGCGGCCGCAAGGAGGTCCCGGGCGGCGGCGGGGTCGGTGGCGCGGAGGGCGAAGAGGGCCCGGCGCCGATCGGCGGGGGTGCCCTCGTCCCAGGCCCGCTGGGTGAAGCGGTCGGTGGGCAGGGGTTCACGGGCGGCGAAGGCCCAGGCCCGGTTGAACGCGGCCAGCCAGGCGCCCCGACCTCCCGCGGCGAGGGCGGCGGCGGGGCGCAGTTCACTGTCCCGGGAGGCCCGTTCGAGCAGTTCGGGGATCTGGGCGTGGCTGACGCGGCGGCCGCCGCGGACGGCGTGGTCCAGCCATTCGGGCAGCAGTTCCGGGCGGTCCGCGAGGATGACGTCGAGCCGGTGGGTGGCGGCCGCACCGACCGAGGGCCGCGGGTCGGGGGCATCGGGGGTGACGGGTTCGGCGGTGTGGGCCGTGTACCCGGCACGGGCGCGCACGGTCTCCACCGCGGCCAGGGCGAGCAGGGCGGGGGCGCCCTCTCGGTACCGCTCCGGCAGTCCGGCCGACTCCGGTGGGGCGGCCGTCCCAGAAGGACCGGCCGCCTCAGACGGGCCGGTCGGCGTGGGGGCGGCAGATGTGGGGACGGCGCGGCGTGCGGTGCCGACCAGCGCGGTGGAGACCAGGCTCTCCCAGGAGGGGGCCGCCGGGACCTCGTGCCCGGCGCCGTTCTCGGTAACGGGGGTCTCGGTAGCGGGGGTTTCGGGGTGGTTCACAGGGCGTGCGCCTTTCCGTCGGCGTCCCATACGGTCATCGGGCTCAGTCCGGTACCCGGCGACCATTCCGCGGCGACCGTGGCGGGTCGGCCGCCGGTGACCGCCAGGAGTCGCCACAGCTCCCCGGTGTCCATGGGCAGCGAGGCACCCGTCGGGTCGGCCAGGTGCCAACCGTCGGCCCGGGCGGGGACCGCTTCCGCCAGCACCATCGGCCAGGCATCCAGCCAGGGGTCCTCGGCTACGGCTGCGGCGTAGGTGTCCAGGGCGTGGTCGACAGCACACCCGGGCGGCGCCGACACCGGGGCCTCGGCCATCGCGCCGGCCCGCACCGCCCTCCGCCCGTCCGGGTGGAAGGCGAGTTCGCCGTCCGCCTCGATTCCGGCCCGGAAGGGGGAATCGGGGGTCTGGGTGGGGCGGGCGTAGGCCAGGGAGAGGGCCCAGCGGCCCGTGACGGCCCCGCGCAGCCAGGTCCGGCGGACACGCATGCCGTCGGGGGTGAGGCCGTCCCGGTGACCGAGGACCCGCCAGGTGTCCCGGACCCGTTCGCCCGAGGACAGCACCTCCTCCGTCCGCGTGCTGATGCCCACCCTGGACCGCAGCACGGCGCGGGTCCGGGGTTCCACCGCTTCCCCGGCGAGGTAGCCGTCGACCAACAGGTGGAGCAGGCCCAGGCGTTCCAGGAGGCGGGTCGGCCAGCTGTCCGCGCCACCGCCCTGGGGCAGCTGGGTGACCAGGGCCGCGGCCCCGCCCGCCTTGGCGTCCACCAGACGCTTGGCCATGCGGTCCCAGTGGTCGTAGCCGAGTTCGGGGACCTCGGCGAGACCGCTGTCGACCTGGTCGTGCAACCACAGCCGGAGCTCCTCCAACCCGGAGGTGACCGCCTGTTCCCTGGCCCGGAGGGTGGCGGCGGCCTTCTCCGGGTCCGGCGGGGCCGACGGGCCCTCCGCCGCGCGCTCCTGGCGGGCGACGCGGGCGGAGAGCCACTTCGCGACCCACTCGGGCCGGTCCTCGCGTTCGGGCACCTCGCCCCGGCTCCACAGCGCGAGCAGGGCGAGCACGTGTTTGCAGGGGATCTTGCGGCTGGGACAGCCGCATTTGTAGGCGGGCCCCCGGTCCCCGTCCAGGTGCACGGCGGCCAGGTAGGGCTTGGCCCCGCTCCCCTTGCACTCGCCCCAGACGGCGGAGGGCCGACCGCTCTCGGCGTCGACCACCCCGGACTGGGGCCACGACGCTGGCTTGGCCACCTTGAGAGCGGCCCTGTGTGATGAGGGGTCCGGCGCCAGAGCCCAGACTTCTTCGGTACTCCATCGATCGCTCACACAGGCAACCCTAGAGAGCACCACTGACAATCCGGGACGATCCGCACCCCGACGCCACAGGCCCTGACAAAAAAGAAATAAGAACTATTCGGCCGGAAACACAACCGGCCGAATTTTCCCTGTGTTGAAAAAGCGGATCCGGTGAACCTAGAATGCCACGACCGAGGTGGTTACTTCCCCGTCCACCGTGTCGCCCTATTTCCGGGTGCCCCGCTTTCCCCTTCCACTCGCCACGGCACTGCCCCCGTTCCCCTCGAAGGGAGGGAAGCGGCCCCGCGATCCTCCCCCGTGGGCCCGCGCACCCGATATGACCGCCACCCGACCCGGCACGGAACACGGTTCCCCCGCCGCCCAGGGCTGTCCCGCCGACGTGACCCGCCTCTACGAGCCCACGCCGCCCCGCGGACGCGAACACCTGTGGCACCAACTGCGCGCACAGCACGGACCCGTGGCCCCGGTCGAACTGGAGCCCGGGGTACGCGCCTGGGTGCTGCTCGGATACCAGGAGAACCTCACCGCCCTCCAGCAACCGCGGTTGTTCACCCGGGACACCCGCAACTGGAGCGCGGCCGTCGACGGCCTCGTCGACCTCGACAAGACCGTCCCCTTGATGACGTGGCTGCCCAACGCCCTCTTCGTGGACGGCGCCGAACACACCCGGCTGCGCGCCCCCGTTTTGGACGGCATGGCCAGGGTCGACCTGACCGCCATGGGCCGTGATACGCGCCGGATCGCCAACGACCTGGTCGACTCGTTCACGGCCAGCGGCAGTGCCGACCTGATCGGCGAGTACGCGGCCAAGCTGCCCATCCTAGTGATCAACCGGCTCTTCGGGCTCCCCGACAGCTACGGCTACATGCTCGGCGACCTCACCACCGCCATCTTCAGCGAGGACACCGAGCTCACCGAAGACACCATCGTGCGCATGCAGCAGTACTTCGCCGGCCTGGTGGCCCGCAAAGCCGACGAACCCGGCCCCGACCTGGCCAGCTGGATGATCGGACACCCCGCGGGACTGACCCCGCACGAGCTCGCCCACCAGGCCTCCCTCCTCGTCAGTGCCGGCCACATGACCACCACCCACCTCATCGGCAACACCATGCGCACGTTGCTTACTGACGACCGCATCCGCTCCGCCCACACCGACGCGCGCCTGTCCACCCACGACCTCCTCGACCACGTCATGTGGACGGAGCCGCCCCTCCAACTCATGGCCGGGCGGATCGCGCTCCAGGACGCGCGGATCGGCGACACACTGATCCGCGCGGGCGACGCCCTGTACATCGGGACCGTCGCGGCGCACCAGGACCCCGCCGTCCGGAAGGGCCAGTCGGACCCCCACACCGGCCTGGCCAGCGGCAGCCGGGCCCACCTGTCGCTGGGTGCCGGACCGCACAGCTGCCCCGCCCGCTCGCTGGGCCGAATGGTGGCCTCGACCGGGGTGAGCGTGCTCCAGGAACGGCTCGCCGAACTGCGCCTGTCGGTACCCCCGGAGGATCTGCGCAGGGCGACCTCCCCGTTCCTGCACGGGTTGCGGGAACTCCCCGTCTCCTTCCGCCCCGGCAGGCCGAGCGACCCGGACCCGGCCCGAACCGAGCAGATGGAGCAGATCCAGCCCGCGGCCGAGGAGGAGCAGCCGCCGGAGGACCTGCTCGGAAAGCTGCTCAAGTGGTGGCGCAACCTGGCGCGGTGAACCCAGCCTTGACCACCCCGGGTGCCCGATCGGACAGCACGGGCACCCGGGCCTTCCCTGCACGGGATAACGCCGCAACGAACCAAACGGAACCAGTGAAAAGGATTAGTACGCACGCCTGAACTGGACCGATACCAACACTGGTGGTTCAACGGATGCACGTTCACACAACGGACTTCATAGTGAACGCACGCCCCATAGGCAAGGGCGAGAAGGTGACCGCTCTGGTCAACGCCCATGGCGGGGCACGATTCACGGAATCTGGAAAAACCGTGGATTCCCGCTGCACGAGATAAGGAATTAAACGTGCGTACCGATAATCCCCTCCCCCCGTCCCCCACCCCCGCACCGACCCCCGCTCCCCGAACCCGGGGCTGGGTCTCCGCGGTCGCCGCGAAGTCCGCGATGGTTCTGGGACTTTCCCTGCTCGGCGCCGGCGCCGCAGTGGCCCCAGCACACGCCGAGAACCCCCACGAGCGCGGGCCGGACCCCACTGAGGAGAGCGTCACCGCGCCGACCGGGCACTTCGACACGGACAGCGAACGCGTGTCCTCCCTGGTGAGCGGCTTCGGCGGCGGCACCATCTACTACCCGACCGACGACAGCGAAGGCACCTTCGGCGGGGTGGTCATCTCACCCGGCTACACGGCGGGCCAGTCGACCATGTCCTGGTACGGCGAACGCCTCGCCTCGCAGGGCTTCGTGGTGTTCACCATCGACACCAACACGCGGGTCGACCAGCCCAACAGCCGGGGCCGCCAGATGGAGTCCGCCCTGGACTACCTGGCCGACAGCAGCGACGTCAGCGACATCGTGGACAGCGATCGTATGGCCGTCATGGGGCACTCGATGGGCGGTGGCGGCTCCCTCGCAGCCATCGACAACAGGCCCGAGTTGCGCGCGGCGATCCCGCTGACGCCCTGGCACGTCAGCAACAACTGGTCCAGCGTCGAGACGCCGACCCTGATCGTCGGCGCGGAGAACGACGTCACCGCGTCCGTGCGCTCGCACGCCATCCCCATGTACGAGAGCCTGCCCGAATCGCTGGACACCGCGTACCTGGAGCTGCGCAACGCGAGCCACTTCGCGCCGAACTTCTCCAACGACGCCATTGCGAAGTACAGCATCTCCTGGCTGAAGCGGTTCGTCGACAACGACGAGCGCTACGAGCAGTTCCTCTGCCCGGCGCCCGACACCGGCATCGGAACGGACTTCTCCGACTACCGGGACTCCTGCCCGCACGGCGACTGATCCCCGACCCGTACAGGCGGCGGCCCGGAGGGAGTTCCCTCCGGCCCGCCGCCCTTGTGTGTCCGTCCGGTCGCGTGTCCTCGCGGCGCAGTGGGCCGACGGTGGAGCGCACCCCCAGCGGTGCGGGGACGTACGGTCTTGACGCGCGAAGCGTGGCGCTCACGGTGACACAGCGGCGGGGAACGCTCCCCTCACCCACCCACCGGCACGACGGGGACCCCCACCCACCAGCACGGCGGGAACGCACCCTCCATCCGCCTACCGGCACGGCGGGGAACGCTCCCCTCACCCGCCTACCAGCGCGACGTGGACCCCCACCACTCACCTACCGCCTGTCGCGCCTGTCGCGCCTGTCGCGCTTGGCGCACTTGACGCACTTGACGCACCGGCACCACCCTCCGTCACCTCGACCGGCTCCGCACTCCGCCTGCCGCCCTACCCTCCACCGGATCAGACCAGGCCCGCATGCGCTCGCGGAAGCATCGTGCACGTGTCCACGTCACGTCGAGTGCACTGAGAAGGGCGCCCAGTCCAGTCTTCACGACTGTCCTGGACGCCCTTTCCCGCGCTCAGGCGGGTTCAGATGTGCTCCGTACGACCCGTCAACGACCTAGTCGTGGAAGGGCAGCTCCTCGGGGCTGAGCCGCTCGAAGTCGACCTCCTCGATGGGGCCTCCCTCTCGGTCGGTCACCCGCGGACCCTGGACCATGTCGATGTCGCCGCCCGACTCATACTGGACGACGTACACGCCTTCGTGGCCGCCGTGGTCACCATCGCTGGAGGCGAAGGGCGTGAAACCGGGCCCCTGCCACTCCTGCTCCTCAAGGGCGTCGATCAGCGACTGGCGGGTGAGGTCCTCACCCGCGGACTTGAGCACCTGGGCGAACATGACGGCCTGGGTCATGCCGAACATGGTCGTGTTGGTGGGCATGTCGTCGTCGCCGTGCTCCTCGTAGATCGACAGGAAGTGCTGCGCCCACTCGTCGTCCTCGTCCTCCACGCGGGGCATGTAACTCGTGACGATCGCGCCGTCGAGGAAGGCGTCGGCCGGGACATCCTCGGCGTCGGTGTCCTCCGAGAACTCGGCGAGGAGCCCCTGGAGTGTCGCGGTGTCACCGCCGATGCTGGAGATCACCCACTGGGGTTCGTAGCCGATCCGGGCGGCCTCCAGCATCCCCAGGGCGGCGAACGCCGGGATGCAGGAGCACACGACCACATCGGCGTCGGCGTCGTCCATCTCGGCCATCTGCGAGCTCAGGTCGGTGACCTCGGACTCGTAGTGTTCGCGGGCGACGACCTCGTCACTGAGGTACTGGTCGAGCCCGGCTTGGGAGTCCTCGCCGATGTCGTCGTTCTGGTACAGGTAACCGACGCTGTCCCCGGCGAAGTGCTCGGCGATGTACTCGCCCTGGATCTTCGCTTCCTTGGTGTAGTCGGTCTGCCAACCGTAGGTGAGCGGGTGCTCCTCCGGGTTGTTCCAGGCCAGAGCCCCTGAGGACGGGAAGATGTCGGGGACGCCCTCGTCGTTGAGGTAGTCGAGGACACCGCTGTGCGTGGGTGTGCCCAACCCTCCCATCATCGCGAAGATCTCGTCCTCGATGACCAGTTCGCGTGTGACGTCGATGGTCTGGGATGGGTCGTACATGTCGTCCTCGACCCGGAAGTCGATCTCCCGGCCGTTCACACCGCCTTGGGCGTTGACGTACTCGAACACCGCACTCGCCCCCTGGGAGACCGCGAGGTATCCGGGCGCTGCGGGCCCGGTCAGGGGCTGGTGGGTTCCGATGACGACACTGTCGTCGGTGACGCCCGGTGAAACGTCCAGGTCGGTGTCGGCGCCGTCTCCGGCCTCGCCTGCACCGGTGCAGGCGGTGGCCAGCAAGGCCAGGGCGAGTCCTGTGGCCAGGAGGCCCCGTGTTCCACTGCGTGTGCGCATGGTTTTCTCCTTAACTGGGGGGGTGTGGGTCAAGAGGAGGTGCCGCGTCCTCTGAGCCGGTCTCTGATGCTTTGGAGCGCGCCGTGGATTCCCAAGGGCCAGAAGCGCAGGACGAGGATGAGCACGACGCCGAAGAACACGATGGGCAGGTTGTTCTCGGCGTCCCGGGTCAGGTTCATGGCGCGGGCCAGATCGGTGGCCCAGATCTCCAGGTAGACAATGGCGATCGCGGCCCACAGGGCACCCCACAGACTGCCGATCCCGCCGAGGACGAGGGCGGCGAGCAGGGTCAGGGAAAGCACCAGGGTGAAGCTGCTGGGCGTGACGTTGCCCAGCACGTAGGCCTGGAGACCGCCGGCCAGGCCGCCCGCGGTGGACGCGATGACGAAGGCCACGACCTTGGTCTTGCCGACCGGGATGCCCGCCATCGCGGCGGCGGTCTCGTCGTCGCGGATGGCCCGCATACGGCGTCCGAGGCGTCCGGCGGAGATCGTGGCGAGCACGGCCAGACCGATGACGACCGTGGTCCACACGACCAGGGCCCGCCACTCGCTGGTGGTGACGATGCCGTCGAGGAAGGGCGGGGCGCCGGCGGTGCGGATGTTCAGGCCGTTGCTGCCGCCGAGAAAGTCGTGGTAGCGGTGCGTGAGCCCGGGCAGTCCGACGGCGAGGATGAGCGTGGCACCGGCGAGGTAGGGCCCGTGCAGGCGGGCGGTGGCCGCGCCGACCGCGATACCCGCCACGATGGATACCAGGACGATGATGCCCAGGTTGGCGGCGAGCGGCAGTGCGGGCTGGTGCAGGACGAGCAGCGCCATCGCGTACGCGCCGATCATCATGAACGCGCCGTGCCCGAGGGAGACCTGGCCTGAGCCGCCGACGAGCAGCTGCAGTCCGGCGATGGCGAGCATCGTGTAGCCGATGGCGGCGACCCGGAGCGCGGTGAGGTCGCCGGTCACGGACAGCAGCCCGGTGACGGCGGCCAGTCCCAGCGCGGCCAGGATCAGGTGCCGCGCGGGCAGGGGCAGCGAGGCCCAACGGGAGGTCTTCGGAATCCGGGGCGGTGCCGCCCCGGCCCCGGAGGTGCTGGAGCGCTCTTCGCGCTGTCTGGTGGGCGAGGTCATGACTGGCTACACCTTTCGCGCGGTCGGTCGGGACAGGATGCCGTCGGGGCGCACGCTCAGGACGATGACGACGATGGCGAGGGCGGAGAGGGTCGCCAGTTCGGGCCCGGCGTAACCGGACACGTACGACCCGCCCAGGCCGATGAGCAGTCCCCCGACGATGGCGCCGAAGGGGTTGTCCAGGCCGCCGACCACCGCCGCGGTGATACCGAAGACGAACACGACGTCGAAGACGTTCGGGTAGATGAACGGCGGCCCGGCGAGCATGCCCGCGAGTGCGCCGATGAGGGAGGCGATGCCCCATCCGGCGGTGAGCATCAGGCCGACCTTCACACCGCTGAGCCGCGCGGCCTCCGGATGGAAGGCGGCGGCACGCATTCGCAGTCCGAGCGGCGTGAACCGGTACAGGGCGAAGACCAGGAGGGCGGCCACGGCCACGGCGGCCAAGGCGAACACGTCCGCGGGTGAGAACCGGCCCACGTAACTGAACGCGTAGCCGAGGCCGTGCTGTTCGTTGCCCCAGATCATGCCGACCCCGCCCTGGACCACCAAGAGGAGGCCGAGGGTCACGATGATGGCGTTGAGCTGGGACTTGCGGGCGATCGGCCGGACGACCACGCGTTCCACGAACGAGCCGACGAGCAGACCCGTGGCGAGGGCCGCGGCGAAGCCGATCCAGTAGGAACCGGTGAGCTGGGTGACCGTGTAGGCGGTGTACACCGACAGCAGAGCGAGGGCGGGCTGGGCGAAGTTCACCAGCCGGGTCGCTTGGTAGATGATGACCAGGGAGAGCGCCAGCGCGGCGTAGGCCGCCCCGGACGCCAACCCGTTGAGGGTCAGGGTGATGAAGTAGTTCATGGCGGTCTCCCTCAGAAGCCGAGGTAGGCGTGGCGCGTGCGGTCGTCGGCCAGGAGTCCTTCGGAGGGGCCCTCCGCGGCGATGCTTCCCTGGTTGAGGACGTAGCCGTGGTCCGTGACGGACAGGGCACCGGCGGCGTTCTGCTCGACGAGCACGACGGTGAGGCCGGTACGGTCCCGCAGGTCGCGCAGCAGCGTGAAGATCTGCTTGGTGATCATGGGCGCGAGTCCGAGCGAGGGTTCGTCCAGGAGCAGCACCTTGGGCCGGGCCATGAGCGCGCGGCCGATCGCGAGCATCTGGCGCTCACCCCCGGAGAGGGTGCTGGCGGTCTTGCCGCGCCGTTCCACCAGGGGCGGAAAGAGGTCCATGACCTCGTCGAACGTGGTGCGGTCGCGCCGGTCGGAGCGCCACAGGGCGCCCAGGCGCAGGTTCTCCTCCACGGTGAGCTCGACGATCACGCCACCGCCCTCGGGGACGTGGGCGAGTCCGCGGGTGATGACCCTCTCCACGGGCAGGCGGGTGATGTCCTCCCCGGCGAGCAGGACCCGGCCCGAACTCGCGCGGTGCAGCCCGGTGAGCGTCCGGAGCAGCGTGCTCTTGCCCGCGCCGTTGGCGCCGAGCACGGCGCACAGCCCCTGCTCTGGGATGTTGAGGGAGACTTCGTCGAGGGCTTTGATGGGTCCGTAGGAGGCGCTGAGGTTCTCGACGCTGAGCAGCGTCTCGCCTTTCGCCGACCCGTTGCTCCGGGCCCGGTTGTCCAGGGTTTCACTGCTCATCGGGCGGCTCCGTTCCCGTTGCCGTTGCCGTTTGCGAGGTCGACGACGACCGGGCTCCCGTCGGAGGGACCGTCGGTGGCGGGAGTGCCGAGGTAGGCCTGGGTGACGGCGGGGTCGGCCTGGACCTCCTCCGGTGTCCCGCTGGAGATGACCTTGCCGAAGTTGAGTACGACGATGTGGTCGCAGACCTCCATGACCAGGTCCATGTGGTGTTCCACGAGCACGACCGCCATGTCCTGGCTGAAGCCGCGGATCTGTTGGGCGAGTGTGTCCATCTGCTGGCCGGACAGCCCGCTGGCCGGTTCGTCCAGGAGCAGGAGCTCGGGCTGGCCGACGCAGGCACGGGCGAGGGCGACCTGCTTCTGCACGCCGTAGGGCAGGGTGCCGGGCAGGCGGAGCGCGTACTCGGCGATGCCGAACCGCTCCAGGGTCGCCATGGCGCGCAGTTTGAGTTCCTGCTCGTCACGGTGATGCTTGCCCAAGCCGCTGATCAGCGAGAACGACCCACCTTTGGCGGTGCGGTCGGCGCCGACCATGACGTTCCAGATGACCGGCATCAGCGGGAAGAGGTTGAGGCCTTGGAAGGTGCGGGCGATCCCGGCCTTGGCCAGGTGGTGGGCGCGGCGTCCGGGCGGGGCCTCGCCCTTCCAGTAGATGGATCCGGTGGTGGGGTGCAGGATGCCGGACAGGACGTTGAAGAGCGTCGTCTTACCCGCTCCGTTGGGGCCGATGAGGCCGACAACGGATCCCGGTTCGACCTGGAGCCCGACGTTGTCGAGCGCGGTGAGGCCTCCGAAGCGCACGGTCACCCCGTCCGCTCTCAGGAGATGCTCCGGTGCGGTCGTTGTCATGACTGCCTTTCTCGCGGTTGCGACCAGAAGACCCGTACCGACTGGTTGGTATGACATGGTTGCCCGTCCGCGCCATCGCGTCCGGTCCCCTCAGGGGGAGTTTCAGTTGAGGAGGCGGGCCAGGTCCACCCGGGACCTGATGTTGAGCTTGCGGAAGATGCCGCGCAGGTGGTGCTCCACGGTGCGCGGGCTGATGAACATGTGCGCGGCCACCTCCCGGTTGGTCGCACCCTCCGCCACCAGCCGGGCGATCTGCTGCTGCTGAGCGGTCAGCTCGCCCTCGGACGGAGGGTCGGGGCTGCGCTCGGCGGTACCGATGGCGCGCAGCTCGGCACGGGTCTGTCTGACCCACAGCCGGGCACCGAAGCGCTCGAAGGTCTCGAGCGCGTTGTACAGGTGCTCGCGAGCCCGTCCGGGTAGGCGGGCCCGCCGCAGGAAAGCGCCGAAGAGCAGCTGGGTGCGTGCGTGTTCGACGTCGTCGTCTCCGCAGGCCCGGTGCAGGGCCAGCGCGGTCTCGAAGTGGTCCGCCGCGTCGTCTCCGCCGGCGAGGAGGCCGTCCCCGCGCGCGGCCAGGGCCAGCGTGCTCGGACTGTCCACGGCCTCGGCCCAGCGGCGGTACCCGGCCAGGGAGGCGCGGGCCCACTCGGTCTCACCCATGCGGACGGCGGCCTCCACGAAGTGCGGTGCCGTGAGCAGGCGCATAGTGGGGTGGCCGTGCCCGGGCCCCGCGTGCACCAGGGAGCGCAGCCGGAAGAAGGCCTCGGCCGCGTTGCCGCGCGAGAGTTCCAGGACGGCCAGCGCCCAGGCGGCCAGGGCCGAGGGCAGCCCGAGGCTGTTCTCGCCCGCTTGGGCGGTGACCGCGCGCGCCCGGATCCGGCAGGTGTCGACGTCGCCCTGGATCGCGGCGATCATCGCCAGCGACGCCAGGTTCTGGGTGGCCCAGATGGACTGGCCGGACTCTCGGGAGGCGCGCAGGCCGGACAGGGCGGTGCCCGCCGCGGACGGGAAGCGGCCGCTCCAGAACTCGGAGAAGACGAGGAACGCCTGGGCCGACGGGACGAAGGCGAGCTCGCCGCGGTAGCGGGCCGCCTCGACTGCGCGCGTGGTGATGGTGCGGACGTAGGGGGCGTCACCCAGCCGTAGACCGCAGATGCCCGCCCACACCATCTCTGATGGCGCGGTCATCTCGTACGACAGCCGGACCGCTTCGCGCAGCAGCGGGGTGGAGTTCACGTAGTCGCCCCGGAAGGAGATGGTGCACCCGTCCAGGAAAGCCGCGATCAGCCGCATCGAGGCCGGGTCGTCCGGCCGGACCAGGGGGACGGCGAGTTCGGACGCCCGGCCGTGGCGGACCGGATCACCGGCGAACGAGGCGCTGTCGGCGGAGCGGACGAGCGCGCGCAGGGCGAGGTTCCGGTCGTGCGGGATCAGGTCCTTGCCGATTTCCAGGAGCCGCTCCGCCGTGTCGATCGCGTTGGAGTCCCGCATCTCGAACTCGGCCTCGATAAGGGCGACGGTGGCCTGGCGGCGGTCCGAGACGGCAAGCGGGCGGGCCCGTTCCAGCAGCCGGGCGGCGCGCCCGGACTCGCCCGCGACATAGGCCTCGAAGGAAGCGGTGGCGAGGCGGCAGGTGCGCTCGTCCTGGTCGGGGGTGAGCGCCGCGGCGCGCTCGTTGGTGTGGGAGGCCGGGAGCGGCCCTTCCAGGCGTTTGGCCCGCCGGGCGGCCTTCGCGACGTCGTCGGCGAGCGCCTCGTCGGGGGCTTCGGCCCCGCAGGCGGTGTGTCGGCCGAACTCGACCGGTGAGTACTCGCGGTCGGTGACGCCGGCCAGGGCGCGGTGGGCCTCGCGCAGGCGGCCCGCGGGGGTGCCCTGGATGATGGCCTCGCGCAGGAGCGGGTCGGTGAAGACCACGGCGTCGCCGTCCACCCGCACCAGGCCGCGCTCCTCTGCGGGTTCCAAGGTGGACACGGACAGGGACGCGCCCGTATCTCCCGCCGCGTCGAGCAGGAGGTGCGTTCCGTGGTCCGCGGCCAGGGCGCTCAGCAGGAGGAGGTGACGGGCGTCCTCGGGCAGTGCGCGGTGGGGGGCGAGCAGGGCCGAGCGCAGGCGGACGGTGAGGGGCAGCTGCTCGGGGAGGGGCCGCTCGCCTTGGACCTGCGCGGCGGTCAGGGCATCCAGGAAGCCGAGGACCGCGGCGGGGTTGCCGTGGGCGGCACGGACCAGTGCGGAGCGAACCGCGGAGGCGAGATGGGCGGGGGCCCGGTCGGTGAGGACGTCGTGTACCGCGCGGTCCTCCAACGGGTGGAGGGTGTGCACGGCCACCCCGGGGACGAGGGAGGTTTCGGAGCCGTCCTCCGGTTCGGCCCGCCGGTGGTCCCGGGGTTTGCCGCGGCCCTCCCGTGCGGCGAACACCGCGGCGACGGGGGTACCGGTGACGCGGCGGGCCACGAAGGCCAGTGCGTCGAGGGAGGCGCCGTCGAGCAGGTCGGCGTCGTCCACGCAGAGCAGGAGGGGCCGGTCCGCACCGAGGAAGGAGAGGAGTTCGAGGAGTGCGGTGTAGAGGGCGAAGCGGTCGGCATCGGCGACACCGCCCTGGGTGAGCGCGGTGCGCAGAAGGGACCTGCGGGCCTCGGGGAGCCGGGAGAGCACGGACTCCACGGGGAGGAGGAGGCGGTGGAGTCCGGAGAAGGGGAAGTCGGCTTCGTCGGCGACACCGCCGACGTGGAGGACGGTGAAACCACTTGCGGTGTTACGGGCGTGTTCGAGGAGGGTGCTCTTTCCGCGGCCCGGGCCACCTGAGAGGAGTACGGACGCGCCGCGCGCGGACCTCGCGTCGCCTAGGGCGTCGGCGAGGATCCGCTGTTCAGCGTCCCGGCCCCGGAGGCGTGTGCTCTGGGGCTCTGTGTACCTGCCTGTCATGATGCTCACAGTTTCACAGCGCCGCCCCGTTACGGCAGGTCTGTGGGGGCACACTGGTGGTTTCACCGATGCCCGCACGGACTCGCACGGGGTACGCGTGCGAGGGGTTCGGCGGGGTTTGGGGATGCCTCCACGAGCGCCGCGGAGGGCCGCGGAACCCGGTGTTCACCTGGGATTCCTGCGCCACGGAATGTGACTCCACTCACTCGCCAAGAGGCCACTGAAAGCTCTTCACACCCGGGTTCCGCACCCTCTCGCAGTTATCAAGACGTAACGTGCGGGGAACACCTCACCCGCGTAACCGACAAAGACGACATTTTACTCAAGAGGTAGCTTCTCTTCCTCTTCAGGGCGCTGCCGCCGAGGGCCAAGTTAGCTTCCGGCCCGTTCCTCCTGCCGGTCGGCACCGCGGTCGGCTCCGAGGGAGGATCCGCGGTCGGCGGTCCGTGCGCGCAGTTCCCGTTCCGTGGGCGGGTCGGCGCCCTCGCGGGTGACCGTGTACGCGGCCGCCGCGGCCGCGTAGGCCAGCAGGTTCTCGAGGTCGGCCTCGGTGAGCCCCGTCAGGCGCTCCCGAGGGGAGTCCCCCAGGCGGCCGTCCAGGTCCAGCCTCCGCAGGAGGGCACCCATGAAGGAGTCCCCCGCACCCACGGTGTCGACGACCTCCGCATCCGGGGCAGGGACCGAGGCCGCTACCCCGTGGGACAGGGCGAACGAGCCGTCCCCGCCGCGGGTGACCACGACCAGTGCCGGACCGAGGGCGGCGAGGGAGTGCGCGGCACCCTCCGGTGAGAGTCCGGGGTAGAGGTAGGCCAAGTCCTCGTCGCTGGCCTTGACCACGTGCGCCTGGGCGGCGTGGCGCAGCGCCACCCCCCGAGCGGTGGGCGGGTCGCCGATCACGTCCTCCCGGATATTGGGGTCCAGTGTGACGGTCACCTCCCCCCGACTGTGCTCGCGCCGCAGCATCGCCTCGATCTTGGCGGCCCCGGGCTCCCGGAACAGCGCGATCGACGCCGCGTGCAGGGCCTTGACCTCGGGTTCCAGGACGTCCGGCAACTCACCCGGCAACCAGCGCCAGTCGGCGGCGTCGTCCATGCGGAAGTCGTAGCGGGCCGAACCGTCCGCGGCCAGCGTCGCCAGGGCCAGCGCCGACGGTTCTCCCGCGGCGACCAGCCCCGAAGGATCCAGCCCTTCGGCGAGGAGTCGGTCCCGGATGAGCTCTCCGAAACCGTCGGAGCCGATCCGGGCGAGCAGGCGGGTCGGCAGGCCGAGCCGGGTGGCGGCCACCGCAGTGTTGGCCGGACCGCCTCCGGGCGCGGCCCGCAGGACGTCGGGGCCGTGCCGGGTGGGCAGCAGGTCCATCACGTTCTCCCCGACCACGACGAGCCGGGGTGCTTGGTCGCTCACTTCGTTCCTCCGGTCTGGGGCGCGGGCTGTAGGGCGGCCGCGATCGAGGTCGAGAACCCGGCCTGGGGCAGGAGCGTGGCCTGGTAGGCGTGGTAGACGTCCGGCTTGCCCGACCACACCGCCCCCGAAGGGCTGTTGTCCGGGGCGAGTTCGTGGCGCCAGCTACCGAGTTCCCGGTCCACGTGGAACCGGTCCGCGTAGGACCACCATCGGTCGTAGTGCTCCGTGTAGGCGCCGTTCCCGGTGCGCCGGGCCAGCGCCCACGCGGCCATAGTGGCCTCGGCGGAGACCCAGTGCATGCGCTGGCGGACGACCGGCCGGTCCTCCCAGTCCAGGGTGTAGACGAACCCTTCGGCCCCGTCGGTGTGCCAGCCGCGGCGGACGGCGTTGTCGAAGAGGAGTTCGGCGTCGGTGAGCAGCCAGGCGGGTGCCTGTTCCCCGGCACGCTCCAGGGCGAGTTCGAGGTGGACCAGGAGCCGAGCCCACTCCAGGAGGTGGCCGGTGGTGCTGCCGAACGGCCGGAAGGGGTGGTCCGGCCGTTCCCTGTTGTAGTCCGGGACGGGCTCCCATTCCGGGGTGAAGTGCTCCGGCAGGCGCCAGTCGTGGGCTGCGGCCACCCCGTGGATCAGGCGTTCGGTGATGTCCAGGGCCCGGCGGGTCCAGAGGGTGTCGCCGGTGGCGTCGGCCGCGGCGAGGAAGGCCTCCACGCAGTGCATGGCGCTGTTGGCCCCCCGGTAGGGCTCGGTGACGGTCCAGTCGGCGTCCCAGCTCTCCCGGACGCAGGCCGCCGAACGCTCCCAGAACCGCTCGTCGATCACGCCCAAGGCCTCGTCGAGGAGTTCCCGGGCACCGGGCCGATCGGCGAGGGAGGCGCTGGACGCGGCGAGTACCACGAACGAATGCGGGTAGGCGGACTTGTCCGGCAGCCTTTGGGAGCGCTCCCGTAGAGCGGTCGCCTTTCCGCCTTCTGGCACCTCGTCGAACCAGCCGCCCCGGTCGGCGTCGCGCAGCGGCCCGGAAAGGGCGGCCAGACCGTGGTCGGCGAGGGCCCCGGCATCCCCGTCACCGCGCAGATGCGCCAGGGAGAACACGTGCGTCATGCGCGCGGTGATCCAGGTTTCGGTCGTGCGGCCGGTCTCCACACCGCCCTTGGCGTCCAGCCAGCCGAAGCCGTCGGGGACGACGGAACCGGCGGCGAAGTCGACCAGGCGCCGCTCCTCCGCTTTCAGCCACGCGGGGTCGCCCGGGACCGGATGTGTCGATGGGGTCAAACCAGTGCCTCCTCGGGGAGTTGTTCCGCGCGTAACGTTATCCCGCACCCTCCACCCCGGGAAAGACCGTGCGGCGCCCCTGGACGCCGCCCTCGGGGCCGAGACCGACACGAGAGGCCGATCGACATGAGCCACCCCGGCACCAACAGGGGAAGCCCCGAGGAGCTGGCCCGCGACCCCCTGCCGCTGCGGGGCCGGACCGCGCTCGTCACCGGGGCCAGCCGCCGAGGCGGGATCGGCTACGCGACCGCACGACGCCTCGCCGCCTACGGGGCCTCCGTGGTGGTCCACCACTACCGGCCGCACGACGCGGAGCAGCCCTGGGGCAGCGACGGCTTAGACGGGGTACTCGAGGGAGTGCGGGAGGCGCTCGGTGACCCGGAGGCGCGCGTGGCCCACCTCAGCGCCGACCTGGCCGACCCCGAAGAACCGGAACGGATCGTGTCCGCCGCCGTCGACGAGTTCGGCCACCTGGACATCCTGGTCGCCAACCACGCCCGCAACGGCGGCGACGCCGCCCTGGCGGAGGTCACCTCCGAGATGCTGGACGGGCACTGGGCCGTTGACGCCCGCGCGCCGATCCTGCTGGCCAAGGCGTTCGCCGAACGGCACGACGGCCGCCCCGGCGGCCGTGTGCTCTTCCTGACCTCGGGACAGATGAACGGGCCCATGCCCGGCGAGGTCGCCTACGCCTCCGCCAAGGCGGTACTAGCCCAGATCACCCCGACCATCGCGGCCGAGCTGGGACCGAAAGGCATCACCGTCAACGCGGTCAACCCCGGCCCGGTACAGACCGGGTACATCGACGAGGAGCTCATGAACCGCGTGGTCCCCATGTTCATGCTCGGCCGCGTGGGTGAGACCGACGACCCCGCCCGGCTACTGTCCTGGCTGACCACAGACGAGGCCCGCTGGGTCACCGGACAGGTGATCAGCACCGACGGCGGCTTCGGGTGAGCCGGGCCACCGGTCGCCTCGGACGGGCTCTCACCCCTCCTGAGGGACGGAGCCGAGCGCGTCGGTGACGCGCGGCGCCCGGTCGGCGGCGCGGCAGGTCCACCGGATGTGCTCGGCGACCGTGCCCGGATCGTCGGCCATCGGGATGTGCCCGGAACCGAGGAGCGACACCATGCGCGCGTTGGGCACCCGCTGGTGCGCGTGGACGGCGCTGGACGGAAGGAGGGTCCGGTCGCGGTCGCCCCACGCGATCGTGACCGGGCAGGAGATCGGGCGCGGGGCGAAGTCGTAGTCCGCGACCTTCGACACCAGGCGCACGAAGGGTGCTCCGGGGTCGAGTTCCCGAACGCTGAACCGCGCGGCCTTGGCCTCGGGAGAGGAAGGGTTCCCGCGCAGAGCGATCCGGGCCGCGGCCCGCGCCGGCGGTGTGTCGGCGAGTCGCTCCTTGAGCGGCATCGGGACGCGTGTGGCCAGGTTGGCCGCCATACCCACCGCGCGGATCCCCCATCGCCCGACCTTGTCGGAGAACCCGGCCGGGGAGAACACCGTCACCGAGCCGGCCAGGCCCTGCGCCCCGAGTTCCAGGGCGATAGAGCCGCCCAGGGAGTTACCTACGAGATGCGGGCGCTCGAACCCGTGGAACGCGCAGAACTCCCTGACCACCCGCACGAGGCTGTGCACGTCGTAGGGCTCTTCACGGTCCGGGGCGGGCGACGCCCCGAACCCGGGCAGGTCCACGGTGACGACCTCGTATTCGTCGGCCAGCCTGGGCACCACGGCCCGCCAGCACTGCCGACGGTCACCGAGCCCGTGCAGGAGGACGGCCGTTCGGCCGCTGCCCCGCCGGTCGAAAGCGATGCTTCTTGGGTCCATTCCTCCGGTCTACCCGCCGTTCACCGCCCCGTCATCACGGGCCGTTGGAAAGGCTCGACCCAACCGTGGGTCCGCGCCTCGGGCCCCGTGGTCAGCCCCGGTCGGCCACGAGCACGGCCGCCCTGGACCGGGCGGAGGAACGCGGGGCCGAGGTGAGCAGCAGCCCCGACACCACCGCCCCCAGACCCAGGACCGGCGCCGGGCTGAAGCCGAGCCCGGCCACGGTCAGGACCAGCAGCCCGCCACCGATCAGCGCGGCCGCGGCCAGCACGCGCAGCATTCCCGGGTCGCCCTTCAGGACCTTCGGCGGATCCTCGAAACGCACCGCCCAGTGGGCCAGGGGCACGAGCAACGGGAGCAGGACCGCCACTCCGAGCACGCCCCACAGGAGCCACAGGCCGGTCATCGGCTCGGGGGTGTAGATGCCCAACCCGTACACCAGGGCACCGGCGACCACGCTGATCGGCAGCATGTGCCAGAGGTACACCGTCATCAGCTGCGGGGAGACCCGGTCCAGCATCCTCGCCGGGCCTGGGCGGTCCGACCACGCGGCGATCCGGTCACGCAGCAGCATCGCGATGCCGACCTGCACGGCGCCCAGCGCCGCCAGCACCAGGGTCGGCGGGGACACGTTCGAGGTCTCGGCGGCGAAGACGCCGGTCATGTTCACCGAGTAGGGGCCCGCCGTGACCAGGGCCACGGCGGTGACCCCGCCGACGCCGACCATCCACAGCGCGTGGGTACCGCGGATCGCACCCGTCGCGTAGCGGAAGCCCAGCTGGTGCACGGCCAGCCAGACGAAGGCCACGTTCAGGTAGCCGAACGCCTCCACACCGAACCCGAACCTGGCCAGGTCGACGACCACGGCACCGGCGAGCAGGCCGGCCGGGACCCACCAGCCGAACCGGTCCTGCGCGGCCACCAGCATCGGCGTCGCCACGACCAGCAGTACGTAGACGGCAAGGAACCACAGCACCATGCCCGCGGCGCCCGCGCCGACCAGCACGGGCTGCTCGGGTGCGCCGCCCAGCGCCATCAAGTGGCAGGCCACGATCCACACCACCGCCAGGGGCACCACCGGCCAGGCCAGCCGCCGGAGCCGCTTGGCCCACCAGACCGTGGCGGTCCCGCCCCGGGCCGACGCCGCGCGCCAGCTGATCAGGTTGGCCGCGCCGCCCACGAAGAAGATCAGCGGCATCACCTGCGAGACCCAGGTCAGCGCGAAACCGCCCGGTGTGCTCAGGACGCTGCTCGCCGCGAGGTCTCCCTCGGACTGCACGCTCAGCACCGGCAGCCACCAGTGCTGGACGACCACCAGGACCATGACGAACAGGCGCAGCACGTCGAGGAAGCGGTCACGCCCCGCGCCCGGTTGGGGCAGGGACACGGCGCGTACCGGTGCGGTGGCGCGGGTGACGCCGCCCGAGCGCTTGGCCGCGCCGTCCGGCCCGATAGTCAGTGTCATCGCTGGTCGCTCCTTGGTCTTTCCCGAATCTCAGGGTCCACTTGGCACATGGCGGTACCGCGGTTCGACCGGGAATCAGGGGGTGTCGTCACGTCCCGGCGCGGGCCCCTTGATGCGGGCTCCTGCCGGTGCGAATCCTGAGACGGTGACGCGTCGTTGGTAACGACCTTAGGCGCGCCGGTGGGGCGGCGGCTATGGCGTTGGGGCCCCTCTCAGCCCGACGGCCTGCCCAACCGTGGAAGGTGGTGCCAGCACTACCGCTCCCTGCTGGAAACGGGCGGACGGAAGGGTACCGAAGCCCTGGTGGGTGTCAGGGAGCGGTGGGGAGTGCGCGCTTGTGGGCTGTTGCGCGGTAGCGGTCGACGAGGATCCGGGCCACGTGGTCGGAGACCTCGAGGCCTTCGAGGAAGTCGTCGATCTGATCATAGGTGAGACCCAGGGCCTCCTCGTCGGGCTTCTGCGGTGTGAGCGACTCGAGGTCGGCCGTCGGCACCTTGTTCACCAGGGCCTCCGGTGCACCCGTCTCAGCGGCGATCGCGCGCACCCGGCGCTTGGTCAGACCGGTCAGCGGCACCAGGTCGGCCCCGCCGTCACCGTACTTGGTGAAGAAGCCGGTGACCGCCTCAGCGGCGTGGTCGGTACCGACAACGAGGCCGCGGAGCCCGCCCGCGACCGCGTACTGGGCGATCATCCGCTGCCGGGCCTTGACGTTGCCGACCACGAAGTCCTCCGCGGCGGCGTCGGTGTAGGTCATGCCCGAGGCCGTGAGCGAGGCAGCCATGGCGTCGGTGGCCGCACGGACGTCCACGGTCAGGCAGCGGTCGGGGGCGGTGAACTCCACGGACCGGGCCGCGTCCTCCTCGTCCTTCTGCGCCCCGTAGGGCAGGCGCATGGCAACGAATTCGGCGTCGTGCCCGGACGCGCGGGCCCGGTCGACGGCGAGGCGGCACAGCCGACCGGCGGTGAGCGAGTCCACACCGCCGCTGACTCCCAGGACCAGGGCGCGGGCACCGGTGGTGGTGAGTCTCTCGGCAAGGAACGCTGCGCGGCGCTCGATCTCGGATCCGATGTCGAAGTGCTCAGGGACTTCGAGGTCGCGGATGATCTCGCGGCGCTCCTGGCTGAGCTCGGTCTCGGTCACGTGCGCTCCCTGCGTATGGTTCCGGCTCCCCCGTTTTCGACCTACGCGGGAGGGCGCCAGACTACCCGGATCGAAGCGGGCCCGGAGGAGCCCGGCGGAGTGCGCGTACGTGCGGGCAGCGGGGTCAGGCGTCCGGGCGCAGGCGGCGGGCGAACCGTTCGTAGTCCACCACGAGCCCCTCGCCGTCCACGGACATCCGGTACTCACCGTGGAGGGGGTCCCGGTAGGTGTAGCGCTCCAGTCCGCCCTCGGCGGGGTGCCGGGTGTACCGCTGGCGGACGCGGCGGATCCGCAGGGAGGGGATGTCGATCCACGCCACCGCGATGTCCCGGTACTCACCGGGCCGCAAACCGAGCCGGCGGATCGGGAGGGTATTCGTGAGGGGGGTGGCGGCGACGTCGACGTCGAGGCAGCCGACCAGCTCGGCCAGGGGGCGGCCGTCCGCGTCGGACCAGTGGCCGCCCTTTGCTTGAAGGGTGACCGCCTCCAGTCCTGAAGCGGAGAGCACCTCGGCGCGGACCTCCCGGGTCGTCCACGCCAGGTCCGTGCGGACGGTGAAGCGCGTGAAGAAGCGTTCCTCCCCCACCACCACGGTCTCCCCCGCCTCCAGCCGGTGGCCGCCGGGCTCGGGAAGCAGCGTGCCGAGCCCCAACCCTTCGGGGACGTCGGTACGGGTCCAGGCTGCCGGGTGTTCCGTCAGTGACGACATGTCACCGTTCTACCGTTCGGGGCAGTACCGGCGCCAGAGCGAGGACTGGCCCGTGCCGCACGCGACACGGGCCCGGAAACCGTTCGTTACAGGGACTGTGGTCCGCGACCGAGGTGGGCCAGGTGCACTTCGGAGCGGGGTCAGGTCGCGGGGTTGGCCTCCTCGTCCCGACCGCCGGCCTTGACCTCGGCCTCCATGCGGTCGAAGTCCTGCTCCATCTGCTCACTGACCCTGCCCAGGCCGTTAAAGACAAAGATGGCGACGACGCTGAGCGCGATGGCCGGAACCATGGCGTACAGGCCGATCCCGAAGTAGGCCTCGTCGAGGACGTCCCAGATGATGGCGGTGCCGGCGCCCGCGACCATACCGGCGAGAGCGCCCGTCCAGGTCATGCGCTTCCAGAACACGGCGAAGACCAGTACCGGGCCGAAGCCGGCACCGAACCCGGCCCAGGCGTAGCCCACCAGTTCCATGACGGACTGGTCGCCGTACAGCGACACGAGGGCGGCCACCACGGCTACGACCACGACGGTGGCGCGGCTGATCCACATGAGGTTCTTGGGGTCGGCGTCCTTGTTGACGAAAGCCTTGTAGCCGTCCTCGGTGAGCGCGGAGGCGGCGACCAGCAGCTGGGAGTCGGCGGTGCTCATGATGGCGGCCAGGATGGCGGCCATCAGGAGGCCCGCGACCCACGGGTTCATCAGGGCGTCGATGAGTTGGGGGAAGACCTGCTCAGGGTCCTCCAGCGGGGACTCGAAGTACGCGATACCGACGAGGCCGACCGCCACCGCGAGCGACATCGCGGTGATCGCCCAGGTGACACTGATGGTCGCCGCCATCGGAATGTCCCTCAGCGAGCGGATACCCATGTAGCGGGCGAGGATGTGCGGCTGGCCGAAGTAACCGAAGCCCCAGGCCAGCCCGGAGATGACGACGACCCAGCCGATGGTTTCGGTGGACACCCAGGCTCCGTCGGCGAGTTCGGTACCGCCGAACCCGGACAGGAGCGCGTCGCCTTGCGCGGTGATGCCGTCGGTGACCTCTCCGAGGCCGCCCAGGAGGCTGACGGCGAAGACGGGCACGACGAGCAGGGCCGTCCACATCATCATGGCCTGCACGACATCGGTCACGGAGACCGCGAGGTAGCCGCCGATGACCGTGTAGGCGACGACGATTCCGAGGCCGATGAGCACGGCAAGCTCGCGGTTCAGGCCGAAGACCTGGTCGAACAGCAACACCATCCCCGTCATCCCGGAGGCGACGTAGAAGAAGTAGAAGACGATGATCAGTACTGCGGAGACTGCGCGGAGCAGGCGGGTGCGGTCGCTGAAGCGGTTCTCCAGGAAGGCGGAGAGGGTGAGCGAGTCGGACTCGCCGCCTTTGAGGGAGTCGGTGACGCGCTCGGTGTAGACGCGCAGGCGGGGCGCAAGCAGGATCCAACTGCCGAGGAAGCCGGAGGCCAGACCGACCGGGATCCAGGCCGCGCTTAGGCCGGACACGTAGATGGCACCGGGGAGCCCCAGGAGGAGCCACCCGCTGAAGTCGCTCGCGTTGGCGCTCAGAGCGGTGACGAAGCTGCCGAGTCTGCGGCCGCCCAGTACGAAGTCGGCCTGCGACTGCGTACGGGTGTAAAAGTAGAGGGCCATGACGACCATGAGCCCGAGGTAGATCGAGAAGGTTACGATCGAACCGGTGGTGTCGACGTCCAACCGTCCGCTCCTTTCCCTGAAGGTCGCCGACGGCGGACCGTCATGCGTTGTGTGCGCGGAACAGGCTGATCATCATCCTTGGTAGCCCGCACCACAATGCCCTGTGCGCGGAACAACACCGGTTCGAGACCTCCCCGAGTCTTTGAACAGCCACGATTGCCCGGTTGGCCATCACCGTGGTGTCCCGTTTGCCGGATCGGACATACGCGGGGTCCGGTGATCGGGTCGTCGCCCCACCCGCCGCGCAGGGGGTACCGGCGCTCGGGCTACGGGCGCGGAGCTTTCAGCCGATCAGGCCCCTCAGCCGACTCTCCGCGGCGGCCAGGTGTGTGCCCAGGGCCTGTCGTGCCGCCTCGGGATCGCGTTCCCTGACCGCCCGGACGATCTCCCGGTGCTGCGCGTCACTGGCCGCGAATCCGCCTTCGGGCAGGGGTACGGCGTCCATGAGGCGGTTGATCCGCATCCGCGCGTCCGTGAGGGCGGCGGTCATCTGTGCCGACCCCGTCAACTGGGCCAAGGTGATGTGCAGGACGGTGTCGCAGCGCCGGTAGTCGGCGGGACAGGCGTCGGCGGCCGTGTCCACGCGCTGGCCCAGCAGGGCCTCCTGCTCACCGGTGAGTCCGGTCTCGGCCAGTCGGACGACCGCTCCCGTCTCCAGGCCGCGCCGGTAGGCGAGCAGGTCCTCGAGGGCTGTCCCGTTGGCGGTGAGGTCGCGCCGTGCCTCCTCGGGCGTGGGGCGCGGCGGGACGTCGGAGACGAAGGTGCCGCCGCGGCGGCCGCGGCGGGACACAACGTAGCCCCGGCGCTGCAGGACACGGATCGCCTCGCGCAGGGTGATACGGCTGACGCCCAAGCGGCGGGCCAGGTCGCGTTCGGCCGGGAAGCGGGCTCCCGCAGGGACGACACCGAGCCTGATGGCGCACATCAGGCGCTCGACCGTCACCTCCAGGGCGTTGCCCGCCCGGACCGGACGGAAGACCGCCTCGGCCGCGGGGTCGCTGGCTGAAACCACGGGGCCAGCTTAGGGCGTGTTCGGCCGACTCGCCGGGAAAAGTCCGATCCTCCGTTACGGGCTGTTTCGGAACGGCGGGCCAGCGGGCGGTGGGGAACGGGCGGTGGGCCCGCGGGTGGTGGGGATGGGGTGCCGACGGCTACCGTTGCCGCATGGACGCTCAGCCCGCCGCCATCGGAGCCCGCAGCATCGGACCGTCGGGGATCTGTCCCCGCGGGGAACACGACTGGCGGCCCTCGTCACCCGGGTCGGCCCGACACCTGTGCACGAAGTGCAACTCGATGATGACGCGCAACTACGAGCCGGACCGTCCGGAACCGGCCGAGGACTGAATCCCGGGCTCCCCACCACCCACAGGAACCACTCCCTCCCCACCTGGCACGCACTTCGGCAACGGTCGCGTATCCGTGTATCCACAGGCAGTGGACGACTATCGACACGGCGCGGCGGCAGAACCTAGCCTTAAAACACCCGTAGCCGGCCCCGTGCGCCGCCCGCGGGAAACTCGATCCTCCCCTCCCCTGGGGTAGGACACCCGAGGCATGGGAACAACACCATGAACGCACCGGTGCCGCGGCGCTCGCGCCCGCTCTTCCCACCGCGCGGCCGTCGGATCCCGCGCGAGGTTCCCGCACGCCCCCGCACCGCCGGTCTCCGCCCACAGCAGCCCTGTGGCAGGCACCCGCCCTGAACAGCGGCGGCTCCTCCTCGCGGCCCTGCCCGGCCGTCCACACCACCGTGCGCAGCTCGCGACCGTCCGAGAGTCTCAGGTAAACGGTCTTCCGTAAGGGCCCGCGGACCCGGGTCCAACCTCACCGCCACACGAGAAAGCTGGTGGACCGATGACGACCGGAGCCAGCCGTCCCCTCCGGAGGGACCCAGCACGCCTTCCGGTGATCGGCGGGGTTCCCCGCGCCAACCCGAACTTCACCGGGCGCGAGGTCATCCTGGAACAGATTCACGACGCCCTCGGCTCCCGTCCCGGATCCCGCTTCCTGATCGGCGGCGGAAGCGGTGTCGGCAAGAGCCACATCGCCGCGGAGTACGCGCACCGCTACGCCGGGCACTACGACCTCATCTGGTGGATCCCCGCGGCCACCGACATCGACACGCACCGCGCCTACCTGCGCCTGGCGGAGCACATCGGGCTTCCGGTCTCCTACGAACACGTGCCCCGCACCGTCCACACCGTGTGCCGGGCGCTCGCCGAAGACCCCGCGCTGGGCAACTGGCTGCTGGTCTTCGACGACGTCGCAGACGTAGAGACCCTGGCCGCCGACTACTTCCCGGACAGCGGGGGACGCATCCTCGTCACCTCCCGGGACCACCGGTGGCAGCCCCGGAACCCGACCGGCCGCAGGTTCGACGGGCAGGTCGTCCCCCGGCTGACCAACGCCGAGAGCCTGTCCCTGCTGCGCAGGGTGTGCCCCGAGCGGCTGAGCACGCCGGGCCACGGGGAACACCTCGGCGAGCTGCTCGAGCACCTTCCCCTCGTGCTCGGCCAGGTCGGTGCGTTCCTCCGGGAGTCCACCATGCCCACCCACGACTACCTGGAGCTCTTCCAGGAGCGCTACGACGAGATCGTCTGGTACATGGGGGCGGACGACGACCACACCGCCCCGCTCCGGGTGGCCTGGGGTATCCAGTCCGAGCACCTGGCGAAGGGCGCCGACGAGCGCGAGACCGGTCCCATGGTGCTGGAGCTCATCCGGCTCTGCGCCTTCTTCGCACCGAGACCGCTCCCCCGCATCCTGTTCTCCCGAACGCACGGGCCGGATCCGGCCCCGGAACGGCCGCACCCCTTGGGCGACGATGACCGGCTCGGGCGGGTCCTGGAGTACATGAACCGGCACAACCTGGCCTACTTCGACCACGAGCGGGACACCTTCCAGCTGCACGAACTGTTCCAGGCCGTGGTCCGCGACTCGCTCTCGCTGGAGGAGCGGGCGCGCTACCGCAGCATGGCCCACCTGATCCTGGCCCAGAACGACCCGTCGGGGCCCACCGACCCGGCACACCGCACCACGTACCTGCTGTTGTACGCGCACGTGAAGGCGTCGCAGGCCTGGTCCAGCCGGGACCCGCAGGTCCGCGCCACGATTCTCAACGTCATCGACTTCCTCACCGAGGTCGGCAACTACACCAGCGCCACCAGCCTCACCGGCCAAGCGGCCAACGCCTGGACCGACGACCCCAATCTGCTCCTGCACGCCCGGCTGCGGCGCAACAAGATCCGGCGTGTCCACGGGGAGTACGTGAGCGCGCTCGCCGAGGCCCAGGAGATCCACGCCGAGCAAGTGGCCCGGGAGGGGCCCGACAGCGACGACTCCATGGAGTCACTCCGGGCGGTCGCCATCGCGCTGAGCGGCCTGGCCCGGTTCGAGGAGGCCGGCCGGAACTTCCGGCGGATCCTGGAGCACCGCTCCCGGCAGCACACCGAGTCCGGCCCGCAGACCTTGGAGGCCGCGCACGACTACCGGCAGAACCTCCAGGAGCAGGGCCGGTTCGAGGAGGCGCTCGCCCTCGACCTGCACACCCTGGAAGGACGCCGGTCCCTGCTGGGCGCCAACAACGTCCAGACCCTGCGTACCGGCGTGTCCGTCGGCCTGAACCTGATCATGCTGGGCCGGTTGGTGGAAGCGAGGGACCGGATCGAGGAGTGCATGGAGCGCTTCACGGTAGCGGCCGAACCGGACAGCCCGCACGCACTCCAGGCGATGATGATCCTTTCCGTGGTCCACCGCAGGCTCAGCGACACGGGACGGGCCTTGGCGACGTCCGAACGCGCCCGGGAGCTGTACTTGCGCAGGCACCCGCCGACCGTCCGTCAGGTGCTGTACTGCCGGGTCGTCCACATGGTGACCTTGGCGGCGGCGGACCGTGTCGGGGAGGCGGTCCTGGAGGTGGACCGGCTGGCGCGCCCGGTAGATGAGCGCTACCCGGCCGAGCACCCGTTCCCGGCGACAGCCAGACTCAGCATGGGCACCGTCATGCGCGCCGCCGGACGGTACACCGAAGCGCTCAAGCTCGACCAGGAAGGGCTGGAGCGCATGCTGCGGATCTACGGCCCCGGTTCCTTCAGCACCCTGCCCGCCGCGCTGAACGTAGCCACCGACCTGTACAACCTGGACCGCTTCCAGGAGGCGAGCAACCTGGAGTCACTGACGGAGGCGGACTGCCGTCACCGGCTGCCCGCTGACCATCCGCTCTTGCTGACGGCACGCCGGAACCATCTGGTCAGCCGGCGTGCCGTGGGCGAGGACGTGCACGCGGAATGGGCGGAACTGCGCGAGGTGTTTGCCCGGTGCTACGGCACCCGCCACCCCGCGACGGCGTCCATGTCCTCGTTCGCACGACAGGACTGCGACGTGTTCCCGCTAGCGGCCCTGTGAAGAAACGTCAGCGGCTTCCCTTGGAAAGCGCGAGAAAGGTGGTCCACTCACGGTTGTCGAACTTGAGCTGCGCGTCCTCGGGGTGCACTGAGTCCCGGAAAAACGATTCCCCCGACGTCAGGTTGAGCACCTCACAGCACGTCCCGATGTCGTAGGAGTAATGCGACTTCCGCCACCGGCCGAAGAAGGCCTGTGATTCCCCCGTGCGCGCTTCAAGCATGTTGGTGTCCTGATCTTAGTCTGCGTTGACCTGTGGATGTTCCGCCGCGCGGGAGGTGGGCACCACTGATGGCAGCACGGTGCTGAACTGCTGTTGGGAGCCCCTCGCGCGGGGCGCACGTAGGTGCGCGCACACGCGACGCGGTGGGAAACGACATGGGAACGCTAGCGCAGCACACACCCTTCCGCGAGACCCGAATCGGTCAAGGTTCGCGAAATCTTGAATCGTTTCCATTCGGTGACCAAGAAAGACACTGACTGGAAACCGGCGTCGTTTGCGAACAAGTGCCTGTATTCGTGCCCGTTTGGCCGCATTTTCAAAGGTAGGTCCTTTGACTCAGCGTAGTCGAATACCGCGGGAATGGTGGCACCGGGTCCGGGTACGCGAACGGCCCGGGGTGCGCGCCCACCCCGGGCCGTTGGAGGGGAGAACCGCGGTTCTCCGGTGAGGGATCTAGTCCCAGTCCAGGCCGCCACCCGTCTGGTACTCGATCACTCGGGTCTCGAAGAAGTTCTTCTCCTTCTGGAGGTCCATCATCTCCGACATCCACGGGAAGGGGTTCTCCGTCTCACCGAAGATCGGCGCCAGGCCGATCTGCTCGGCACGGCGGTCGGTGATGAAGTGCATGTACTTCTCGCACAGCTCGGCGTTGAGGCCCAGTACACCCCGCGGCATGGTCTCGCGGCCGTAGGCGACCTCGAGCTCACAGGCCTCGGTGAGCATCTGCCGGACCTCGGCCTGGAACTCCTCGGACCACAGGTGCGGGTTCTCGATCTTGATCTGGTTGATCACGTCGATGCCGAAATTCAGGTGGATCGACTCGTCGCGCAGGATGTACTGGTACTGCTCGGCGATCCCGACCATCTTGTTGCGGCGGCCCAGCGAGAGGATCTGCGCGAAACCGGTGTAGAACCACATGCCCTCGAAGATCACGTAGAACGCGACCAGGTCACGCAGGAAAGCCTGGTCGGCCTCGGGCGTGCCGGTGCTGAACTCCGGGTCCTCGAGGTTCTGGGTGTACTTGAGCGCCCAGGCGTCCTTCGCGGTGATCGAGGGGACCTCGCGGTACATGTTGAAGAGCTCGCCCTCGTCCAGGCCGAGACTCTCGCAGATGTACTGGAAGGTGTGCGTGTGCACGGCCTCCTCGAAGGCCTGGCGCAGAAGGTACTGGCGGCACTCCGGGTTGGTGAGCTGCCGGTACACGGCCAGGACGATGTTGTTGGCCACCAACGACTCGGCGGTGGCGAAGAAGCCGAGGTTGCGCTTCAGCATGAGGCGCTCGTCCTCGGTCAGCCCGTCCTTGGACTTCCACAGCGCGATATCGGCCTGCATGGCGACTTCGGTGGGCATCCAGTGGTTGTTGCACCCGGCCAGGTACTTGTCCCACGCCCAGGTGTACTTGAGGGGCAGCAGCTGGTTGACGTCGGCGCGGGCGTTGATCATCGACTTGTCGTCGACGTTGACGCGCTCCGCGTCGCGCTGGATCTCACCAAGGCCTGTGGTGGATGCGGTGTTGTTCTCGGAAACCGCGGTCATGCTCGGTGCTTTCCGTTCTCCGGTCGGACCGGTGTCGTCTGCTGGAAGAGAAGGATCGCCGGGCGGGGACGGCGGCCGCCCCCACCCGGCACGTCCGCCGTTACTGGCAGGCCTCGCACTCGGGGTCCTCGATGCCGCACGCCTGGCCGTCGACGATCTCGAACTCGTCCTCGGGCTCGGCGGGCGCGGCCGCCGGGGCCGGGGCCGGACTCGGGCTGGGGGACGGGCTCGGGCTCGGCGCCGGGCTGGCGGCCGGAGCAGGCGCCGCGGTCGGGGTTGCCGAGACCGCGTTGAGACGGCCGTCCGTGCCCTTCAGCGTGCTCTTCTCGACGTGCGTGGCGCTCTGCGAACGCAGGTAGTAGGTGGTCTTCAGACCGGAGCGCCAGGCGTGGCGGTACAGGGCGTCCAGCTTGCGGCCGCTGGGCGCGCCCATGTACAGGTTCAGGGACTGCGCCTGGTCGATCCACTTCTGGCGGCGCGAGCCCGCGTCCACCAGCCAGGTCGGGTCGACCTCGAACGCGGTCGCGTACAGGGCCTTGAGGTCGTCCGGGACCCGGTCGATGTTGCCCAGGCTGCCGTCGTGCATCTTCAGCTCGGAGACCATGTCGTCGTCCCAGAGACCGCGCTCCTTGAGGTCGCGGACCAGGTAGTCGTTGACCACGGTGAAGTCGCCGGACATGTTCGACTTGACGAACAGGTTCCGGTAGACCGGCTCGATCGACTGGCCGACGCCGGTGATGTTGGCGATGGTCGCCGTCGGCGCGATCGCCATGACGTTGGAGTTGCGCATCCCGCCGGACTTGACGCGCTCGCGCAGGGAGTCCCAGTCCAGGGTCTCGCCGCGGTCCATGACGAGGTCACCACCGCCGCGGGCGTCGGCGAGCAGGTTCAGGGAGTCGATCGGCAGGACGCCCTTGCTCCACAGGGAACCGTCGAAGCTCTCGTACGCGCCGCGCTCGCCGGCCAGCTCCATGGACGCTTCGATGGCGTAGTAGCTGATCAGCTCCATGCTCTCGTCCGCGAAGTTCACCGCGCCCTCGGAACCGAACGGGGTGCGGATCTTGAACAGCGCGTCCTGGAAGCCCATGAGACCCAGGCCGACCGGGCGGTGGCGCATGTTGGCGCGGTACGACTCGGGGATCGTGTAGAAGTTCACGTCGATGACGTTGTCCAGCATGCGCACGGCGGTGCGGACGGTCCGGCGCAGGCGCTCGGCGTCGATGCCGTCCTGGCCCACGTGCTGGGGCAGGTTGACCGAGCCGAGGTTGCAGACCGCGACCTCGTCCTTGTCGGTGTTCAGCGTGATCTCGGTGCACAGGTTGGAGGAGTGCACCACACCGGAGTGCTGCTGCGGCGAGCGCAGGTTCGACGGGTCCTTGAAGGTGATCCACGGGTGGCCGGTCTCGAACAGCATGGTGAGCATGCGGCGCCACAGGTCCACCGCGGGCATCTTCTTGGAGACCTTGATCCGGCCGGCCTCGGCTTCGGCCTCGTACTTCTCGTAGGCCTCGGCGAAGTCCTTGCCGTACTTGTCGTGCAGGTCGGGAACCTCGTCCGGCGAGAACAGGGTCCAGGTGCCCTGCTCCTCCACACGCTTCATGAACAGGTCCGGAACCCAGTTCGCGGTGTTCATGTCGTGGGTGCGGCGGCGCTCGTCACCCGTGTTCTTCCGGAGGTCGAGGAACTCCTCGATGTCGATGTGCCAGGTCTCCAGGTAGGCGCAGACCGCGCCCTTGCGCTTGCCCCCGTTGTGCACTAGACCAGCGGCGGTCATGTACGTCTCGTCGGTCTCGACCTTGAGGTCGAACACCGTGGGCTCGACATCGATCTCGGCAACGTCCCGGACCCGGGTGAAGAGCATCCCCTGGTGTTCGATCCAGTTGCGCTTGGTCAGCGGGCGGCAGCCGACGAGCTCCGCGATGCCCTCCACCGCCGGGACCCGGATGTCGAACGACTTCACCACGCCGGAGAAGGCGATCTCCGTGCCGTCCGAACGCCGACCAGTATGCGACTGCTCGCGCTCCCGGTACTGTCCGGCAGCCGGAACTCCAAGGCGCAGCAACTGGTAGCGAACACCCATTGCCAGCGGGCGAGACGTGGAAGTGAAGTAGATCTCCACTCCGCGGGAGACGCCTCCGTCAGTCTCCAGCAGGCCCCGCAGCAACGCGCGGCTCTGCGCGTGCGGGAGATGGCTGAACCTGCGGGAGATGCGCTTGGCGTGGTCTGCGTCGTAGATGTCCTCCGCGGTGAAGGGGAGGGTCGCTTCTCCCGCACCGGTGATTCGCCCCGACTCGGAATCGCGAACGCCCCCCCTGCCGAAGGCCCAGTGGATCTGGAGGTAGGTCTCGTCCCGACCGCTCTCCCAGTAGTGGATCCCCCGCTCTTCCAGATAGGAACGCACGAAGTCGAGGTGATTGTCGAGCTCCGGGTTGCCGGAGACCCCCCACTGCGAACCGTTCTTGGACAGGTGGCCATCACCCAGCAGGATCCCGTAGAGCCGGGCATCGTCCTCACCGAAGCCTTCTACGGGAACGACTTCCTTGGGGACGACCTGACCGACGTAGTCGCCAGCGGACAACTGCCCCGCGTCAACCCACTCGGCCCGCACCTTGTCGTCGGCAAGCCACTTCAGGGTCCTGCTGTTCGACTGCCCCAGAGGCACACCCTGGATCGCGTAGAAGGGGTGGCCTGAAGTGACCTTGATGTCCTCAACCGAGTGCTTGATGGTCAGTTGAACCATCGGGTCCACCTGGTCGTACATCATGACGTCGGTGACCTCGCGGTAGTTTCCGCTGTGTCCAAGGACCAGGTCGCCGACTCGGATGTCTGAGATGGACTTGCAGCCGTCAGCCGTGTAAACGGGGGTGTCGGGTGCGAAGCACTGGTTGACCGCCACGGCGGTGTCGTTGGCGATCTTCAGGAACGGGACGACCCCCTGGCTCTTGCCGTTGGTGCCCTTGATGTGCGAGCCCAGGCCGCGGACCGGGGTCCAGTCGTTGCCGAGGCCGCCCGAGTACTTGGAGAGCATCGCGTTGTTGCTGATGCCGTGGAAGATGTCCTGGAGGTCGTCGCCGACCGTCGTGAGGAAGCAGGACGACAGCTGCGCGCGCACCGTTCCCGAGTTGAACAGGGTGGGTGTGGAGGCCATGAAGTCGAACGAGCTCAGCAGCTCGTAGAACTCGATCGCGCGGGCCTCGCGGTCGTCCTCGTTGAGCGCCAGGCCCATCGCGACGCGCATGAAGAACGCCTGCGGCAGCTCGTAGCGGACCTCGTCGCTGTGCAGGAAGTAGCGGTCGTACAAGGTCTGGATGCCGAGGAAGGTGAACTGCTCGTCGCGCTCGGCGTGCAGGGCCTTGCCCAGGCGCTCCAGGTCGAACTTGGCCAGCGCCGGGTCCAGCTGCCCGAGGTCGATACCGCGGCCCACGTAGGCGGCCAGGTAGGTCGCGTAGCGGTCGGACATCTCGGTCTGGCCGGCGTTCTCGGGGGCGCCGCTGACGAAGGTCAGGGCCTCGGTGCGGAGCTTGTCCAGCAGCAGGCGGGCGGCCACGTAGGAGTAGTTCGGGTCGACCTCCACGAAGCTCCGGGCGGCCATGACCAGGGCCAGCTCGACCTCGTGGTCGGGGATCCCGGGGTAGAAGCCGCGGCGCGCCTCGGTGAGGACCTTGTTCGCCGAAACACCGGTGAGCCGCGCACAGGCCTCGGTAACGACGTGCTCGATCCGGTCGATGGCGGCGCGGGCGCCACCGCCGTTGTTCGGCTCGCGCCGATCGGATGCGGGCACGGCCTCGACGTCAAGGGTCATACAGCGGCTCCAACCTCAGTAAAGAAGAGTCCCGGCGGGGAACGGGGTCACGAGTGACAAGCGTGCGGGCTCACCGGAGAACCGGCGTACTGGATACGCGCGGTCCGCAGGCGGGTCGCGGCAGCTCGCCCTCGAAGCTCCGTCGTCACGCACGTGGGGGTGCGCGCCGGTGGCAGGTCTTCGGACTCGCGGGCGACCTACTCGCCGTCGCTTCCCAGGACCTCGTAGGGGGTTCCCAGTGCGTGTGACGGCCTTCGTTCCCGCTTACCGCTGCGGGGCAGCCCCGGATTCCCACCGGGTTCCCTCTTGCCTCACCAGGGTCAGGAACCCCGGTGAACCACCAGCGGGACAGATACTACATCTAGGGTCTGTCACCTTGGAACACCGCAAGATGATGGCGTGTCGTAGATTTCTCGGATTCTTCGATGAGTGCCGAACATACGCGCGGAGCGTGGTATGGGCACCGCGCAGGCACCCGAATCCGGTGCACGATGGGCCGCGTTCAAACGCTTCCGGAGGGGGTCGGACACAGCCTAGAACGTCGGCGGGGCGGACACGTCCGTGGTGACCCGAGAGAGGCACCACAAGAAGGCCTGGAACCGTTCGGAGGGGGCCCGAGCGGGACGGGCACAGCACGCCTGGGACCCGGCGCACGCGGCCGCCTGAGAGGGACCGAGACACACACCACGCGGCCGAGCGCGGAAGGTTCCGTCGCGCCCCCGGGATCCGAATCTCCGCGAACGCGTCGGAAAGCTCACTCCTCGTCGAGCAGGAGGTCCAGGTCGTCCTCGACCAGTCCCATGTCGGTCCTGATCCGGAACCGGATCCTCAGGAGCTCCACGAAGAGATCGCGCGCGTAGGCGGGCTGGGACCCGCCCGTGAAACGGCGGGCACCGGCGGTCGCCCAGCGTTCGGCACCCTCGAGGTCGTCGTGTGCGTAGAGCACCTCCGCGACGTGGATGTGGGTGGGGAGCTCGACGTGCTCCCCGGCCTCCAACCGCTTGAGGTGCTCGTGGGCCTGTTCGCGCTCGTCCAGCTGGAGCAGGGCTCCCGCGCTCAGGGCGTGCGCGTCGACCACTGTGGGGCCGCCGTCGTCGATGGCCCGCTGGTAGGCGGCACAGGCTCGCTCGAACTCCTGTGCGATCTCCCACTGTTCGCCCGAACGCACGAACAGCTCCGCACGGGTGACCTCGCTGCCGGCGTCCACCCGGTTCGCCAGATCCAGTAGCTGGGCGGCGATCCGACCGTGTTCACCGGATCGGACAGCGTGGAACTCCAGTCGGTCGAGTTCCGCCGTCGTCACGCGGGTCAACCGCATCGCCCCCATCCCCTATTCGCAATCCCACGCACCGATCAGGGCCTGGCACGCTCCAACGCCTGCCAGAACCCCTGGCGCAACCCGTCACGGACCTCGTCGCGCAACAGGTGGTCGATCGGGAGTGAGGACCCCTGGAGCAGGCGTGCCTCCAGATCCGAAGGCATCCGCGGCCTGCGGGCGAGGACCGCCTCCACCCACAGGACGGGCGCCTCACGTGCGATCGATTCCGCGAAGTCGTTCCCTTCCTTGCGCGCGACGTGCACCGCATCATCAACGGTATGCGCGGCGGGGCCGGTCTGCTGGGCATATCCAGGACTAGGGCTGGATTCCTGGTAGGTACCGGCACCGAACCGGCGGTGGTACTCGGGACCAGTAGGTCGCCCTCCCCCGTGCGGGGGCGAGGCGGCACCGCTGTACGCGGTGTCAGTTTCCGTACTGGTCCCATAGGTAGGGTTTGCGTCTGCCCCACCTCCGAAACCGGGTTCCTCGCCTGGTCCGGGCCCGAACCTCGGGTCCTGCTGGGGAGGCGGAGCATCCCTCCTCGGCGGCACCTGCTGGTGGTCGGCGAAGGAGTTCTGCGGCCCGGTCCCGCTGCCGAACGCCGCCTGCGGCCCCGTTCCAGTGAAGGACTGCTGGGGCCCGGTTCCGTTGAAGGACTGCTGGGGTCCGGTCATCGGGGGCCCCTGGCCGGGCGCCGGTCTGCCAGGGAGTCCGTAGACCCCCGGCTCCGCGCCGCGCATGGGCTGGTGCCCTCCGGTACCCGGTGGTCCGTAACCGCCTTGGCCGCCCTGGACCGGGTGCCCGGCCTGGGGCGGATGGCCGGTCTGGCCCGGATGACCGCCTTGGGGCGGATGGCTTCCCTGAGGCGGCGGACCGCCTTGAGGGGGGTGGCCGTTCTGGGCCGGATGCCCTCCGGTGGCACCGGGATAGGCCCCGGTACCGTTCACCCCGGGCGGGACCTGTCCGCCCGAGGGGAAGCCGTTGGCGTCGATCGCGCCCGGCGGCGTGTTCTCCGCCCCCGGCCCGGCCAGGTGGTCGACACCCCGCTGTTCCGCTATTGAGCGGCGCATCGCACGCAGCTGCTCCATGGCACTGCCCTGGGGTACCGACTGGCCTCCGGTGCCCGTGAACATCGCTTCGAGCCCGCCGGTGGAGGTGTTGACCGGCTCGACGCGACCGGTGTTCGCGGCTGCGGGCTGGCTCGGCGGCTCCTGCGCGGGCCGGGCGCGGCCGTTCGCGAAGGGCGTGGTGGTCTTGGCGGCGTTCTCCTGGGTGGAACCACCGTTGGAGAGGAGGTTGACGTGGGGGCGGAGGTGCCCGGCGCCGATCTCGATGAGGTCGTCGCACTCCCTGCGCAGTGCGCGGGAGATGGTCCAGTTGCCTTCCACGGAGATGTGCACGACGGTCACGCGCACACCCATGTCCTGGACGTCCGCGACCACGGACGCCATGTCCTCATCGCCGCTGACCAGGACCGCGTCGCACAGGACACCGGTGCGGGCGAGGGTGGCGAGGTCGCGCTGGACGTAGCTCTCCACTCCCTCCCTGCGGCCGGGCCGTATGCGGGCGGCCCGGAACTTGATCCCGGGGATGTCCGCGATGCCGTCCTGCTCCTGCGCCCGCCGGTCGTCGGCGACCGCCTCGTACCAGTAGCAGCGCAGGAGCGGCAGCCCCGTCCGGTCTCGCGCGACCTCGTTGAGGAACTGGACGAGACCGGAGTAATCCCAGGCGACGGAGTCCCGGTTACGGGTTCCGTGCACGGCCATCGCGCCGTCGGCGAGAAGGTATCCCGCGTCGACGAACAACGCGCAGCGGTCCACGTGTCACCGCCCCCTTCCCTTCGATCTCTGGGGCCATTTCCATGGCCGGGGCACAGCCTAGCCAAGTCTGTCTCGTTTTGTGCGCGACAGTTAAATACCCCTAGTTACGGTCCGAATACGCAAAGCACGTTTCCTGGGTGGCTCGCGGTGTTCCGGTCATCTCGGGGTCACGGAAACCCCGCGCGATCGTCAACATCAGGTGCGCATCGGGGCCGTCAGCGCGACGGCCCCGACCAACAGGGCGTCCTGCCCGGACGGGATTCGGATTTCCGATTCACGTCCAAGTACTGCGTCGAATCGGACCACGTCGGTCCCGAAGGTCATCGGATCACCGACCACTCCGCGCGCGGAACTCACGAAGGCGTTGTCGATGCTGCCGTACCCCTCCGTCGGCGCGACCGGTGTCCCGTCCACCGTCACCCGGTCGCCGCCGAGATCGGCATCGCCCTCCCAAACCACGGCGTCGAACCGGGTCGGCACCGATTCCGGCAACAGGCCGGACACAGGGAACCGTGCACCCTCCGGGTCCTGGAAGACGGCGGTGCTCTGGTCCAGGACCATCGCCTGCTGGTACCCGTCCACCGCCGGATCCTCCAGCACCACCACCATGCTCCAGCCGGCGTGGACCCCCCGGCCCTCCATAGCCGGGATGTCACCGACCCACCACTCGCCGCCGCCCCCTTCGCGCACCAGCTCGGTGACGTCGGCGAACGCCTGGTAGGCCTGATAGCCGGGCAGGTCGACCACCCCGGTGTCGGCGGCGGCGACCGTCGTGTAGGCGGCCATGCCCGGACCCTTGATCCGAGCGGTCGGCGCCTCCGGACTGCCCGCCGCGGAGAAGTACAGGCCGGCCCAGCGCACCGAACCACCGGCGGGGAGTTCCCAGGTGGCGGAGCTGGAGGAGGTCGTCGTGGGGTCCCAATCGCGGTCGAGGGGCGCCATCACCCAGTTGTCGTTGTCGATCTGGTCACCGACCCGCTCGCGTGCGTCCGCGCAGGGCCCCGGCTTCTCCTCGGACTCCTCGTCACCTTCCCCCTCCTCCTCGGGATCCTCGGTGTACCCCTCGTCGGTCGGGTCGGGGAAGGGTGCTCCGGGCGCGTCGGAGCCGGGCGCCGGCTCCGAGTCGGCCCCCTCCCCGCCGGACCCGTCGCCGTCGGGTTCTTCGGGAACATCGTTGTCGGATTCGTCCTCGGACCCGCCGAGAACACCATCGTCCCCGAGGACATCACCGATCCCGTCCGTCACATCCGTGCCGGAATCGGCCTGCTCTGACGGGGATCTGCGCAGGTCGGCGTCGCCCTCCCCTTCCGGAGGCGCGCTGGGAGCGCCCTCCGGCGCGGGCGCGCTCTCCGGGCTTCCCGGGGCATCCGGGGCATCCGGGGCCTCCGGGTTCTCGCCCAAGGGGGCCTCGTCCCCGGGGGTCTCCGAGTCGCGCGGCCACCCCCACCACGGCCAGGGCCAGCCGCCCTCCGGCTTCTCCGGCTCAGTGCAGGTCATCAGGGAGTTGCCCACGGACTCCGTGCGCACCGGCCCCGCCGTCGCGTAGCGGGCGGCGGTCCCTTCCGGGTTCACCCCGCGCTCACCGGTGGCGCTGAAGCTCACCTCTCCGGAGGAGACCACCACGCTGGCAGGCACGTCCACGTCGGCGCCGGGCGCCACCCGGACGTCGAAGAACTGGGTGCTGCTCTCCCCCTCGTCCATCGCGGAACGGTGGCATGCGCCGCCGCCGCTCCCGGCCGAGCAGCCCCAGTCGCCTTGGCCGTCCACCATCGGCACAGCGTTGCCCGCGCCTCCGGAGGAGACCATCTCCACGCCGGGCGGCAGGCTGATCTCCGCGACCACGTCCTCGACCGTGGCCGCACCCGTGTTGAGCACGTCCAGCACCATGATCCCGTCGCCACCCGGGACCAGCGATCCGACCGGGTCGATACCGGCCGCGAACTCGGGTTCGGGCTCCTCTGGCTCCTCAGGTTCGTCGGGCTCCTCGGGGGCGTCGGGGGCCTCGGGCTCTTCCGGCTCTTCGGGAGCTTCGGGCGCTTCCGGTTCTTCCGGTGCGGGCGGTTCCGGGTCTGGAACCTCGGCGGCGGGGATGTCCGCGGGCGGTGCCGGCACCGGTTCCGGGGCGTCCGGTGACTCGGGTTCCGGCGGGTCGTCCTCGGGCGGGTCGTCCTCCGGCGGGGCGGGCGGCGGGTCGCCCGGGGGGTCATCGGCGGGCGCATCGACCGGCGGCGCGGCAGCGGGCGGCGGGTCCGGGATCGGCTCCTGACCGCCGACCAGGGCGAGCGCGACCGCGACGGCAACACCGGCGGCCGCCGCCGACCCGGCCGTGGCCTGCTGCTGGCGCCGGGACATCCGGTTCCACCAAGCACCGCTGGCGGCACCGCCCTGGGCCGCAGCGGCGTATCCCGTGGCGCCGAAGCCGACGACCAGCGGAAGGACGATCCCGCGCAGCCCGACATTGACGTCCATCAGTTCCGCGTACACCTCGCGGCAGTCCGCGCAGTCGTCCATGTGCCGGTCGACCTTGGTGGTGTCGCGCTTGGAGAGGCCGCCGCGCACGTAGGCGCCGAGCAGGCCGAGCGTGGGGCGGCAGTTGGGTGCCGCTCCCCCACCGGCCAGATGCATCTGGAGGTAGGCCTGGCGCAGTCCCTCCCTTGCCCGGTAGGCAAGCGCGGCCACACCGTTGGCGTTCATCCCGAGGATGGTCGCCGCCTCGGCGGGTTTGGCCCCCTCGATCTCCGTGTGCCACAGCACCGACTGCCAGCGTTCCGGCAGGGAGAGGAAGGCGCGGGCGATCAGCGAGCGCTCGAGTCCCTCCAAGGCGGGGTCGACGAAGGGCTCGCCGGAGTCGAAGCTCTCCATGTCGTCCGTGACGACATTGCGCTTCTCCCCTCTGCCCCGGTCGTAGGCCGCGTTCCTGACCGCGGTGAGGAGGTACGGACGGAACGCGTCATTGGGACCGCCTCCGCGCTGGATGACGCTGAGCACCTTGGTGAACGCCTCAGCAACCGCGTCCTCGACCTCGGCCTCGCCCCGCAAGAGCTGTCGGGCCAGCCCCCGGGCAGCCATGGCGTGGCGTTCGTAGAGGGTCCCGTAGGCGGCGTTGTCGCCCGCCTTCACCCGTTCGATGATCTCCGCGTCACCGGTGAGCGTCTCCGTGTGATCGCCTTCGGCGTCCGCCACCCGGCTCCCTTTCCTTCATCATCCGTCGCCCCGCCACAAGCCGGAACCAGGGGGCGAGGGGCATGAGCTGGATGTCCGAAAACACGTACTCGAAAAAATATCCCGTATTCGCGTCATAGCCGCCACCGATCTCCGTGATTAGGGGTGAGGGCGAAGGGAGGCGGGCCCACCGCGGGGGCGCGGGCCCACCTCCGTTCACCTGGCACAACGACGACCGGGAGCAAGGCCATGGGCGAAAGCGATGTGGGGACCGGAACACGGGACCGTTCGGTTCACCGTGCCCGGGAACTCCGTGCGCCGTGGGGGCGCCGGAGCAGGGAGGAGGGTTGGGATCCCGCCGAGGACTGGTGGACACCCTCGGTGGACGCCGTCTGTGAGACACAGGCGGCCGGGGGCGACCTGGAGGCCGCCTGTGCCCGGCTCGGTGAGGCGCGCGCCCGATCAGGGGTAGAGATCGGCCGGGCGCTCAACGACCTCGACGCCTTCGCGCGGGTCGTGGGCTGGGAGCAGCTTCCGCTGGCGCTCGCCCGGTCCCTGGCCGAGGGGTGGGCCCAGGGCGGCCGGAGCCGCACCACCTGCCAGGACCCGCTCACCGGGCTGGCCAGCGAGTCCTACCTGCGTACGCGGGTCGGCGAGCTGTACCGGGGCGCGAACGAGACGGTGCCCGCCGCGTTCGGGTACCGGCTGGTCGTAGTGACGTTGGACCCCTCGCTCGACCCCTGGCGGAGGACCGCCCGGCTGATCGTGCTCGGACACGAGCTGCGCAGGTTCTTCACCCAAGGCGAATCACTGTGCCTGGCGAGCCGGGGCCGGATCGCTGTGCTCGCCGAAGACGGTCCCGGTCTGGGCGTCGGCCTCGAGGAGCTGCGCTCCACGACCGGTTGGGAATACGGGGCCGCCGTGTGGTCGATCCGGATGCCCGGAACCCACCGGGAGGCGGCGGCTCTCTTGGACGGCCTGGGGAGGGTCCGGCGGCACGAGTGACCCGATGAAGACCCACTGACGCCGTTCCGGACCGCGCGGACCTCCTTGAGGGGGGAGGCCCCGGTCCGGGCGGCAGTCCGACGAGGCCCTCGGGCCCTCTGGCCCCCAGGAGAGGGCGGCCCCGGGACCGTCGGACGAACAGGCGCCGCACAGCGGCGGCGCCCGGAGGCGCGCTCGCACAGGGGAGGCGGGCGCGCCTTCCGTCATGACAGGGGACGACGGGCTGACCCGATGTCTCGGACAGCCCGCTAGCGCAGCGGGGGCGGGGGATTCTGCCCGGGCGGGGTCGCGTAGGAGGGCGCAGGAATCTGGTACGGGCCGACCTGTGCCTGCTGAGGCGGGCCCTGCTGGCCGGGCTGGTGGGGCCCGGGCGGCGGGACGTCCTCCGGTGGCGCTCCCGCATAGCGCTGCCCCTGGGGCGGCGGTGCGGCGAAACCGTTGGGGTCGGGGTGCGGGGCCGGGGGCCGGTGGTGTCCCGCGGGAGGAGCGGGGACCGGAGTGGGACTCGAGGGAGGGGCCGGGGGCCGGTGGTGGTGCGCCGGGGGCGGTGCGTGGCGCGCGCCGGGGGCGGGCGGTCCCTGGTCGGCGCTCCCGGGCCGGGCACCGCCCAAGAGGAAGGCCTCGGCGTAGGCGTCGGCCGCGAAGGTACGCGACCGCGGCGCCTCCTGCGGTGGGGGCGGCGTACTGGCCCAGGGCGCCTGGTTGGGCCCGGTGGGCTGGTGGGGCCCGGGCCGCTCGACCGCGTACGGCGTAGCGGGGAGCGTACCGCCGAGGTCCCGAGGCTCAGCGTGACCCCGTACCTCGTGTTCGTCGTGGTTCATGAATGCTTCCCCTTCCGCTCGACGCGCGGCGCGTCCGGGCACAAAGCCTAGGAAAGCACACATAAACATTCACTTGATAACCACCATCACCAGAGCGCCACATAAGCCCTAAAAAGCGCATCGCGATCTGGTGGATTTCCGAGTTGCGCACCCGCAGTTCCACGGTGTTTCCGTCGGCGCGAACGTCGGCGCAACCACTGGGCGGGCAGCTCGCCTAGTCGGGAAGCTCACCCAGGCCGAAATACGGCAGGCAGGGCTCCAGGCCCTCGACCTCCACCGGAACCGAGCGGTGCTTCTCCCATTCCTCCCTGGTCAACCGGTACAGGGTCTCGCTGACCTGTCTGTCCCGGACCGCGACCAGCCTGGTCCCGTCCGGCCGGTACCCCAGCTTCCGCGACACCCTGTGCGAGGCTTCGGTGGACTCGAAGGCCGCCGATACCGCAGCGTCCGCGCCCAACCCTTCGAAGGCCAGGTGCAGGACGGCGGCCCGCATCTCCGTGCCGAGCCCCCGGCCCTGGTACCGCTGGGCAAGCCACGAACCGGTCCCCACCTGGCGGGCCACCCCGAAGTTCTTCGCCCTCATGTCCTGGATGCCGATGACGGTGCCCTCGTGCACGACGACCCCGTTGAACGTCCAGTCCTCCGGCGTCCAGGAGGCCATGGAAAGCCAGTTGTGCTGTAGGACTCCCCTGGCCAGAGGGCCGGGCGCCTGATCGGTCCACGGGTGGATGAAGGGCATCTCCGGGGGGTCGTGGACACCGCTGAGCGCGGCCTCGGCCAGCTGGGCGAGGTCGTCGTCCGACGGCATCCGCAACTGCAGGCGGGGCGTGTTCAGGCGCAGTCCCAACGGGGGAAAGTGGTCGGCGATCATGTCCCGATTCTGGTCGCGCGGTACCCCGATGTCACCCGGATTTCCCGCGGTCCCGGCCCTGCTCCGTCCCGCTCTGGACGACAGCCACGGCCGCGGTGGTCAGCGGGTGATCTCGTCGATGACCGCGGCGAGTTCCCGGGCGGCCCGGCCCTCTTCCCGAGCCGCACGTGCCTGCCCGGCCCCGGACTCCGCATCCCCCGTGGTGTCCCGGACCTCCCAGCCGCGCATTCCGGCCAGGTGTGCGGGGTGCGCGTAGGCGCGGTCGGAGAGCAGGTAGCCGCACGGCGCGTCCGGCCAGTCCGGCACCGTGGGCAGGCGCTCGGTGCTGTAGGAGGCGGGCTCCCCCGGCCTGGGCGGAAGCCCGGTGAGCTCCTGGTTGCGGGAGATGTCGTCGCGCGTCGGACTGCCCGGCTGCGGCAGCGGCGCGTCCACCAGCACGTAGCCGAGCACGGGACGGTGGGCGGCGCGCTGGGCCGCGCCCACCGCCCCCAGGAGCGGCCCGGCGTCGCCTTCGGCGACGAGCACCGTCCGGGAGTCCGCGCCGACCAGCCGGTTGACCTCGAGACTCGCCCTGGCCACGTATCGGGCAGCGTGGGGAGCGGTGTCGTCATCCGGGATCTCGGGGAACACCGGAGTGTGCCCCCGGGCGGTGAGCTCCTCCGCTGCCCTTGGCAGGGAGAAGGGGGTTCGGAGGGTGGGGGGTAGCAGGACGACGATCACGCGGGGCCGCTCCCGCGGGTCTCGTCACGGACCCAGTCCAGGTATCCGGGGTTGCCGCCCGTAACCGGGACGGCCACGACCTCGGGGACGTCGTAAGGGTGGACCTCGACCACGTGTGAGACGAGATCGTCCAGACGGTCGGCCGCGGTCTTGATCACGACCATCCACTCCTCGTCGGACTGTGTCTCGCCCTCCCAGCGGTAGAAGCTGGTAATGGGTCCGCTCACCTGGGCGCAGGCCGCCAGCCGGCTCCCGATCACCGAGGCGGCCACCTCCTCGGCTCCCTCACGGCTGTCGACGGTGGTCTCCACCCGGACGGTCTCGGCTGGCTCGTGCATGGTCACCCCATCTGACTCGGGTTCTGGCTGACTCGGGTTCTGGTTGGCTCGGGTGCCTGGTTCGGATCGCCTGAACAGGACCGCGCCGGTCCGCGCGGCCCCGCCCGGTGTTCTAGGCTCACTGGTCATGAGCGAACGTGATGAACTCCTGCGTCAGGTCAACGATAAGGCGGTCGTGCGCGGGAAGGTGACCCTCTCCTCCGGCAAGGAGGCCGACTACTACGTCGACCTGCGCCGGATCACCCTGGACGGCGAGGCGGCCCCGCTGGTCGGCTCCGTCCTGCTGGACACCGTCGCGGACCTGGAGTTCGACTCGGTGGGCGGCCTGACCCTGGGCGCGGACCCGGTGGCCTCAGCGATGCTGCACGCCGCGCACGCCCGGGGCCGGGCACTGGACGCCTTCGTGGTCCGCAAGGCGGGCAAGGCGCACGGCCTACAGCGCCGGATCGAGGGCCCGGACGTGAAGGGGCGCCGCGTGCTGGCGCTGGAGGACACCTCCACCACGGGCGGTTCGGTCATGACCGCCGTGGAGGCGCTGCGCGAGGAGGGCGCCGAGGTCGTGGGCGTCGCCCTGATCGTCGACCGCGGAGCGCGCGGGCGGCTGGAGGAGGAGGGCCTGGAGTACCGGCCCGTCTTCGAGGTGTCCGACCTGGACGTGTGATCCGAAGGCTGGTCCGAGGGCCCGAAGGCCGACCCGGTGGGCTCGTGAACGCTCCCACCGGACGGCCGGGGCCCAGGGGCCCCAGGGCTTTCTCAGGTGTCCTCGGGCTGGAGGGTGAAGCTGTAGTCGGACTCGTGCTCTGAGATATCGCGCTGCTCGCCGCTGACGTAGACCTCTACGGCGGCCGGGTCGGCGATGGTGACCTCGAGGCCGTTGTCGTTGTCGGGGTAGTCCACCGAGCTGCCCTGGCTGAGTTCCTGGTCCAGGAGCACGTCCCCGCCGGGGACCCGGACGAACACGTCGCTGGACTCACCCACCACCCGGATGTGCAGGACGCCCATGTCTTCGGCGTCCGCCCCGTCGGCAGCGGCCTCTGAAGCGTTGGCGCTGACACTGGCGTCGGTCCCCGGAAGCGATCGGTACAAAAAGTACCCACCGAGGGCCACCAATGTGACCAGGAGCATGACGACCCCGACGATGGCCATCACCTGGCCGACGCCGCGCGGATCATTCCTATGCCTTCCCACGGCGACGAATGTAGCGTGTATCACGGCAAAAAGCGACAGCAGTCGACTGCAAGGTGCCGCTTTCCCGCAATTCGTACATATGCACGCAGACCCCCTTGTCACTGCCGACACCCCGCCCCATCTGCTCCTTTGAAGCCCCGTAGGCTGCGGGTACGTCGCGGATCCGGAGCATTTTGGTCTAGACCTTTCCAAGGGCTCCGGCTATTCGGGATACTTGGACGACACCTGGTGGACGCGTCCGGCGTACGACCTTGCTCAGGGACCCCCTGACGACCGGTCCTCCACCGGGGAACGCACGTGGGGTGGCGTCGGCGACGGCAAGCGCCGACGGCCGCTCGCTCCAGGCCGAACCAGGGAGAGTCAAGCCATGCCCATCGCCAGCCCCGAGGTCTACACCGAGATGCTGAGCCGCGCGAAGTCCGAGGGCTTCGCCTACCCTGCGATCAACGTGACCTCCAGCCAGACGCTGCACGCCGCCCTGCGCGGTTTCGCCGAGGCCGAAAGCGACGGCATCATCCAGATCTCGACCGGCGGCGCTGAGTTCCTCTCCGGCGCCTCGGTCAAGGACATGGTCACCGGCTCGGTCGCTTTCGCCGAATTCGCCCGCGTCGTCGCCGCGAAGTACCCGGTGAACATCGCGCTCCACACCGACCACTGCCCGAAGAACAAGCTCGACGGCTTCGTCCGCCCGCTGCTGGACATCTCCAAGGAGCGCGTGGCCAAGGGCCAGGAGCCGCTGTTCCAGTCCCACATGTGGGACGGCTCCGCCGTCGAGCTGGAGGAGAACCTCCAGATCGCGGACGAGCTGCTCGCCGCCTCCAAGGCCGCCCGGACCATCCTCGAGATCGAGGTCGGTGTCGTCGGAGGCGAAGAGGACGGCATCGTCGGCGAGATCAACGAGAAGCTGTACACCACCCCGGAGGACGCCCTGCGTACCGCCGAGGTGCTGGGCCTGGGTGAGAAGGGCTACTACATGACCGCCCTGACCTTCGGCAACGTGCACGGCTCCTACAAGCCCGGCTTCGTGAAGCTGCGCCCCGAGGTCCTGAAGAACGCCCAGGAGGCGGTGGCCGCCAAGCACGGCAAGGCGAAGGCCTTCGACTTCGTGTTCCACGGCGGCTCGGGCTCCACCCTGGAGGAGATCCACGAGGCGATCAGCTACGGCGTCGTGAAGATGAACATCGACACCGACACGCAGTACGCCTACACCCGCCCGGTCGTCGACCACATCCTGAAGAACTACGACGGTGTGCTGAAGATCGACGGCGAGATCGGCAACAAGAAGGCCTACGACCCCCGCGCCTACGGCAAGGTCGCCGAGGCCGGCATGGCCGCCCGCGTGGTGGAGGGTGCCCAGCACCTGAAGTCCGCCGGCAACAAGATGAAGTAGGACCCCGGCCGCCGCCCGCGGCGGCCTGACCGACGGTGCCCGGCCGGCCCACCCGGCCGTCGGGCACCGTCGCTCTCCGGTGGCAGGATGGGGGCATGAACCTGCACCAGAACCTGCTGAACGAGCCGCCCGAGACGCGCCTTACCGACGACCCCGAAGCGCGCGACGCCCTGGCCGCGGCGGACGACCCCACCCCGGTCGCCGGCCGTTTCCCGACCTACTCCGCCGCCTGGGCCCGCCTGGCCGAACTGGCCTTGGCCGACGGCCAGCCGGTGGCCGCCTACGCCTACGCCCGCACCGGGTACCACCGCGGGCTCGACCAGCTGCGCCGCTCGGGTTGGAAGGGCCACGGCCCGGTCCCGTGGGAGCACGAGCCCAACCAGGGTTTCCTGCGCGCGCTGCACGCCCTGGCCAAGGCTTCGGAGCAGATCGGCGACATCGAGGAGGCCGAGCGCTGCTCCACCTTCCTGCGCGAGTCCAGCGCCGAGGCGGACCGGGTACTCAACGGCTGAGGCCGCCGGGCCTCAACCGAACAGGGTGTGCGGGTCTCCCGGGTTCCACGAGCGGACCGGGGAGGCCCGCTCTTCCCTGAAGCCGGGGAGGCCCGCTCTTCCTGGGAGTCCGAGAAAATCCCCGCACACAAAGCACCCCGGAACCGTGTGGCGCACGTGCCACACCGCCCCACTTAACCCGGATGCGCAGGTCGTGTACGCTCAATACGCAACGGCCCCTGTCGCTGCCTTGCGCCAGGGGTTTATCCATGTTCGGGGTCGGAAAAGCCCCGGTCAGGTGTCGAGCGAAAAGGTAGAGACCAATGCCGGCGATCACGCTCGTGGGTGCCCAGTGGGGCGACGAGGGCAAGGGCAAGGCGACCGACCTTGTCGGTGACCAGGTGGACTACGTGGTCCGTTACCAGGGCGGAAACAACGCCGGACACACGGTGGTCATCGGCGACCAGAAATACGCCCTCCACCTTCTGCCCTCCGGCATCCTCTCCCCGAACGTCGTGCCGGTCATCGCCAACGGCGTCGTCATCGACCCGGGCGTGCTCTTCGAGGAACTGCGCGGACTGCAGGAGCGGGGCGTGGACACCTCCCGCCTGCTCATCTCGGCCAACGCGCACCTGATCATGCCCTACCACCGGGCCCTGGACAAGGTCAGCGAACGCTTCCTCGGCAAGGGCAAGATCGGCACCACCGGACGCGGCATCGGCCCGACCTACGCCGACAAGGTCACCCGCCAGGGCGTGCGCGTGCAGGACATGTTCGACCCCAAGATCCTGCGCAAGAAGATCGAGCTCGCCCTCCACGACAAGAACCAGCTCCTCACCAAGGTGTACAACCGGCGCGGCCTCGACGCCGAGCCGATCATCGAGGAGTACCTGGGCTACGCCGAGCAGCTGCGCCCCTACGTCGCTGACACCTCCCTGGTCCTCAACAAGGCGCTGGACGAGGGCAAGACGATCTACCTGGAGGGCTCGCAGGGCACGCTCCTGGACATCGACCACGGCACCTACCCGTTCGTCACCTCGTCCTCCCCCACCTCGGGCGGAGCGGCCGCGGGTTCGGGCATCGGCCCCAACCGCATCAGCAAGGTCGTGGGCATCCTGAAGTCCTACACCACCCGTGTCGGCTCCGGCCCCTTCCCGACCGAGCTCCTCGGCGAGCAGGGCGAGTGGCTGCGCACCCAGGGCGGCGAGTACGGCGTCACCACCGGCCGCGACCGCCGCTGCGGCTGGTTCGACGCCCCCATTGCCCGCTACGCGACCCGGATCAACGGCGTCACGGACTTCTTCCTGACCAAGCTCGACGTGCTCACCGGCCTGGACCGCATCCCCGTGTGCGTCGCCTACGAGGTCGACGGCGTCCGCCACGACGAGATCCCGATGACCCAGACGGACTTCCACCACGCGACGCCGATCTACGAGTACTTCGACGGGTGGTCCGAGGACATCACCGGTGCCCGCAAATTCGACGAACTCCCCGAGAACGCGCAGGCGTACGTGCGTACTCTTGAGGAGATGGCGGGGGCTCCCATCTCCGCCATCGGTGTCGGACCGGGTCGCGACGAGACGCTTCAGCTGCGCCCCCTGGTCTGACGCTCGGAACCACACGTCCTTCCTCCAGACACAGAAGAGGCCCCCACCAGTGAAAGCCCTCGTTCTCGGCGGCGGAGGCCGCGAGCACGCACTCGTCCGCGCTCTGTCCCTTGACCCGGGCGTCACCAGCATCCACAGCGCTCCGGGGAACCCGGGGATCTCCGACCTGTCCGAGAATCACGTCCTCAACGTGACGGACGGGCTCGCCGTGACCGAACTGGCCGCGCGCATCCGCGCCGAGCTGGTCGTGATCGGCCCGGAGGCCCCACTGGTGGCAGGGGTCGCCGACGCCCTGCGCGACCGCGGCATCCCGGTGTTCGGCCCCGACCAGGAAGCTGCCCGGCTTGAGGGCTCCAAGGCCTTCGCCAAGGAGGTCATGGAAGCCGCCGGGGTACCCACCGCCAAGGCGCGCGTGTGCCGCAACGCAAGCCAGGTCTCCGAGGCCCTCGACGAGTTCGGGGCCCCCTACGTCGTCAAGGACGACGGTCTGGCCGCGGGCAAGGGCGTCGTGGTGACCGAGGACCGCGCCGTTGCCGAGCGGCACGCCCGGGAGTGCGGCCGGGTCGTCATCGAGGAGTTCCTGGACGGCCCCGAGGTCTCGCTCTTCGTGCTCACCGACGGCGCGCACGCGCTGCCGCTGCTGCCCGCCCAGGACTTCAAGCGCGCCTACGACGGCGACCACGGCCCCAACACCGGCGGTATGGGCGCCTACGCCCCGGTTCCGTGGGCCCCGGCCGGCCTGGTGGACGAGATCATGGAGTCGGTGGTCCGGCCGACCGTGTCCGAGATGAACCGCCGCGGCATCCGCTACCAGGGACTGCTGTACGTGGGTCTGGCGCTGACCTCCAAGGGTCCGCGCGTGGTGGAGTTCAACGCCCGGTTCGGCGATCCGGAGACCCAGGCGGTGCTGGACCGCCTGGCCACCCCGATCGGCGCGGTACTGCAGGCCACGGACACCGGCGGCCTGGGCGCGATCGGCTCGCTGAACTGGAAGAAGGGCGCGGCAGTCTCTGTCGTGGTCGCGGCCGAGAACTACCCGGGCGACCCGGTCAAGGGCGACCTGATCGGCGGCTTGGAGGCCGCGAACGCCCTCGAGGGCGCCTACGTCCTGCACGCGGGCACCGCCTGGGACGGCGTGCGCGACATCAAGTCCAACGGCGGCCGTGTTCTGAACGTGGTCGGTACCGGGGCGGACCTGCGCCAGGCCCGTGAACGCGCCTACGAGGCCGCGAGCCTGATCGAACTGCGCGGCTCCTTCTACCGCACCGACATCGCCGAACGCGCTGCCGCGGACGTCTGACACCGCGCGGGTCCAACACCGGGGAGTATCACCAGATGAGTGGCTTCGTCACCGTGCCCGAACCCGTCGAGGTTCCGGGGCTCACCCACCTGCACACCGGCAAGGTGCGCGATCTGTACGCGACGGCCTCGGGTGATCTGGTCATGGTGGCCAGTGACCGGGTCTCAGCGTTCGACTGGGTACTGCCCACGGAGATCCCCGGCAAGGGGCGCCTGCTCACCCAGCTGTCCCTGTGGTGGTTCGAGCGCATCGGTGACCTGGTGCCCGGCCACGTCCTCTCCGACGTCCCTCCCGAGGGCTCCCCCGCCGACTGGGCGGGGCGCACGCTCATCTGCCGTCGGCTGGACATGGTGCCGGTGGAGTGCGTGGCCCGCGGCTACCTGGCCGGCTCCGGGCTGGCCGAGTACCGGGTGGACGGCACGGTGTGCGGGGTACCGCTCCCCGACGGCCTGGTCGACGGCTCGGAGCTGCCTGAGCCGGTCTTCACCCCCGCGACCAAGGCCGAGGTGGGCGACCACGACGAGAACGTGCCGTTCGCATTCGTGGCGGAGCGGCACGGTGAGAAGCTCGCGGCGGAACTGCGCGACCTCACGCTCGCCGTGTACCGGCGCGGCCGCGACGTGGCGCGGGAGCGCGGCGTACTTCTGGCCGACACCAAGTTCGAGTTCGGCAGAGACGCCTCCGGCGGCCTGGTCCTGGCCGACGAGGTGTTCACCCCCGACTCCTCCCGCTACTGGCCCGCTGACGAGTGGGTTCCGGGCCGGGCGCAGCCCTCGTTCGACAAGCAGGTACTCAGAGACTGGTTGACCTCTTCGGCGTCGGGGTGGGACCGGGCCGCGGAGACGCCGCCGCCCCAGCTTCCGGACGACGTGGTGGAGCGCACTCTGTCCCGTTACACGGAGATCTACGAGCGTCTGACCGGGAACAAACCCTCCCTGTAAACCAAGTCGCGCAAGTGATTCCGCGCACGAGGTCGCCGATCGGGCCCCGGAAGCACGTATGGTGGTGGAGTCGTATGCAACACCGGAGTAACGGACACCCCTGCGTACGGCCCCTGGTCTCTCCCTCCGGCGCCATGCCTCTTTGGCCGTTTGGCGGGACTCTATCCGCGATCTGCGGGTATACCACTTTCTGGGCCGGCTGGCGCGCGTAGTTGCTATAGAGTCATCGCGAACCGACCGGTTTACTGGCCGTGCAGGTCACACGCAAGTTGGTCGCAACGTTCCAGGGGAATCCCGCGTCTAAACGCACATAGGTGAAACCCGACGAGGGTGACCTTTCTACACATCTGCCTCACGAAGGAGCACATGAGCATGGGCCAGGAGGTTCGTTACCGCGTCCGCGGCGGACGCCCCCTCAGTGGTACGGCGTTCATCCAAGGCGCGAAGAACGCCGTCCTGCCGATGATCGGGGCCGCCCTGCTGGCGGCCAAGGGCCGTACTGTGCTGCGGAACGTCCCGGTCATCGAGGACGTCTACCGCGCACTTGAGCTCGCCGAACACGTGGGCGCGAAGGTGTCATTCCACGAGGCCGAGCGCACCGTCGTCATCGACGCGTCCGGCCTCAACGACCCCGAGCACGCCGTTCTGCCCGCCGACATCGCGGCCCGCTTCCGCGGCTCCGTTCTCTTTGTCCCGGCGCTGATGCACCGCACCGGTCAGGCCCGCATCGAGGGCGTCGGCGGCTGCAACCTCGGCAGCCGCAACCTCGACTTCCACTACCGGGGCTTCGCCCGGCTGGGCGCCAAGGTCACCGAAGACGCCGAGCTCAACCACATCAACGTGGAGGCCAGCGAGCTCCGCGGCGGGCACCTGTACCTGGACACCCCGTCCCACACCGGCACCGAGAACCTCATCATGGCCGCGGTGCTGTCCCCCGGGACCACGGTGATCGAGCACGCGGCCCTCGAGCCCGAGGTCATCGACGTCATCGACTTCCTCACCGCCATGGGCGCGAAGATCAGCGGTGGCGGCACCGGCCTGATCACCGTCGAGGGCGTCGAGGAGCTCACCGCCGTCGAGCACACCATCATGGCCGACCGCATCGACGCCGGTGTGTTCGCGATGACCGTCGCCGCCACCGGTGGCGAGGTCAGCCTGGTGGGCGCCAACCTGGACCACCTGGGTGTGGCCCGCTGGAAACTCGAGCAGATGGGTGTCGGCTTCTCCCAGGAGGGCGCCGTCCTGCACGTCCAGCGGGACCCGTCCGTGCCGCTGCGCCCGATCAACGCGGTCACCTCGCCGTTCCCGGGCTTCGCGACCGACCTGCAGTCACCGCTGATGGCGCTGGCCACCCTCGCCGAGGGTGAGAGCTACATCCACGAGGCCATCTACGACGGCCGCTTCGCGCTGGCCGACGAGCTCAACAAGATGGGCGCCAAGATCGAGGTCGAGGGCACCCGCGCCATCGTGCACGGTTCCACGAACCTGCGCGGCGCCGAGGTGGTCGCGCACGATCTGCGTACCGGTGCGGCCCTGGTTCTCGCCGGACTGGTCGCTGAAGGTGAGACAATCGTGGCGCCCGGTTATCTCGTGGACCGCGGTCACGCTCAGTTCGCATCGCGCCTCGCCGCGCTGGGGGCTGACGTGGAGCGCGTCAGCGTCTCGTAGGGGCTGTAAGCGCAGTTCGAGCCGGGGTGGGGGGCCTCCTCCCACCCGGGCTTTCAGCGTTGATATGGAAAACGATCTTCTTTGGCCCCGCACAATGGGTACGATCTCGGCAATCATGCCGTGACAGAGATCGGGTCGGGAAACCAGTGGGCGCACATAGTGAAGAGCGTGGAATGGTAGCGGGGAGCAACCCGAGGTGAGTGCCCAGCGTACTGGCGATTTGACGATTGGCGTCATAGGTCCCCATGAGATGGTCGAACGGGTCATGCTCATGGGGCCCGGGTCCACAGGACCCCTCAACGCCAGACTGATCGCCGCCGCGTACCGAGATGAGCAAGAGGCGACGGACAAGGTCGTCAGACTGGGTTCGGCGATCGATGCCTACCTTTTCGCCAGCCCAGTCCCTTACGAGTTCGCGCGTAAGGCGGGTGTTCTGACCATGCCCGCGACTTTCGTGCCACTCGGCGGGGCGAGCCTGCACGAGGCCCTGCTCCGAGCGACCCTGGACGAGCGGTACGACCCGACCAGAGCAAGTCTGGACGTACTCGGCCGATCCGACGTGGTGGAGGCCTACTCCGAGGTCGACCTGCCCGTGGACGGTATCCACGTGCACGAGGAACTGACCAACACCGCCCAGCTCACCTCCTTCCACGAAGGGCTGTGGCGGCGCAAGGCCACCAAGATGGCGATCACCTGCGTGCGCGGGGTCGCCGAGCGGTTGGAGGCCATCGGCGTACCGGTGATCCGGCTCCGTCCCACCAACGCGGGTGTGCGCAGCGCACTGCAGACCGCCGGCCTGCTGGGTGCGCACCACCGTTTGGAAGAGGCCCAGCTCGGAGTGGTCGTCGTGGACGTTCCCACGTTGCGCGACTCATCCCGGCGGTCCACACCCCGTTACTGGCGCGAGGAGTTGCGGCTGTCCCTGCACCGCCTGCTGCTCCAGGAGGCGCACCGGATCAACGCGACGGCGCACCGGCTGGACGACCACTCGTTCATGGTGACCGCCACGCGGGGTTCCCTGGTCACCGCGACCGAGGGTTTCCGGCAGCCGCCCTTCGTCGAGCGGATCAAGGCGGAGCTCGGCATCGCGATCGAGGTGGGCATCGGCATGGGCCGGACCACCCAGGACGCGGAGTCGCACGCCCGTGCCGCGCTGAACCGGGCCCAGGCCTCGAGGCAGAGCTTCGCGGTCGACCGTGAGGGCCGTTCGCTGGTTCCGGCGCAGCGTGCCCCTGCCCGGCAGTCTTCCGAGCCCCTGCGCACCAAGGGGCGCGAGACGCTGGTCCGGTTGTCGGAGAAGATCGCCGAGGAGGACGGTCCACTGGTCGTGGACGCGGAGAACGCGGGGCGCATGCTCGGGGTCACCTCCCGGACCGCGCGCCGACTGCTCCGCACACTGGTGGAGGAAGGGCTGGCCTGGCCCCTGCCGCCGAACCGCACCCTCCAGCCGGGCCGTCCGCGTCAGCTCTACCGGCTGATCGTGGAGAAGCTGGACAAGGACGCCGCGGGCAAATAGCCCGCACGCTCAGTGGCCCCGCACGTGCAAAGGCACGGTGCAGGCGCACGGGGCGAAAGCCCGCCCGACGGGGGCGGCCCTGCGCGGGGCCGCCCCCGTCGGCGTGTCGGGACCCCTCCGTCAGCGCCGCTTGGAGTAGGCGGTCGCCACGGACAGGAACACGTCGTTCTCCTCGGGGGTGCCGAGGCTGACCCTGGCACCCTCACCGTCGAACGGGCGCACGGAAACGCCCTTCTCGGCGCACGCGGCGGCGAAGTCCGTGGTGTCCTCATCCACGCGCAGCCACACGAAATTGGACTCGGTGGGGGGAACTGTCCACCCGGAGGCCATGAGGGCGTCACGGACGCGCTCACGCTCCTTTACGGTTGCCGCGACACGCTCCAGGAGCTCCTCCTCGGCGTCAAGGGACGCGATCCCGGCCGCCTGGGCGAGGTGGTTGACCGCGAAGGGCACGAGCGTCTTCTGGGCCGCGGACGCCACGTGCGGGTGGGCGACGACGAAGCCAAGGCGCACGGCGGCCAGACCGTAGGCCTTGGAGAAGGTCCGCAGGACCGCGACGTTGGGGCGGCCGCCGTACAGGTTCAGGCCGTCGGGGACCTCGGGGTCGCGCACGTACTCGCGGTAGGCCTCGTCGAGGACGACGAGCACGTGGTCGGGGACCCGGTCGAGGAAGTCGACGAGCTCCCGCTCCCGGACCGCAGTGCCGGTCGGGTTGTTCGGGTTGCACACGATCACCATGCGCGTCTTGTCGGTGATCGCGGCAAGCATCGCCTCGAGGTCGTGCGTCTCGTCCACCAGCGGCACCCGGACCGACGTGACACCGGAGAGCTCGGCCAGCACCGGGTAGGCCTCGAAGGAGCGCCAGGCGTAGACGACCTCCACACCCGGCTCCCCGACGGCTGCCAGGAGCTGCTGGAGCAGGCCTACGGAACCCGCGCCGAGCGTGACGTGGTCCTCAGGCACCCCCAGGTGTCCGGCCAGCTTGGCGACGAGGTCCGTCGCTCCCGGGTCCGGGTAGCGGTTCAGCTGGGCCGTGGCCTCCGTGATGGCCTCACACACGGACGGGAGCGGGCCGTACGGGCTCTCGTTGGAGGACAGCTTGATGGAGCGCCCGTCGGGTCCGACGACCCTGAGACCGGGCTTGTAGGCGGGGATGGTTTCCAGGACCGCCCTCAGATATGGCGATTTCGACTCCGACACCATTGTCCTTCCTCAATACTTTGTGCTAACCCCGCGACACTCTCAGCAATGAGAGGTCCGGGCCGGTCACCGCTCCAAGCGGAAATATCGCACAAACGAGGAGATACCACCATGCGTTTGCGTCATAGTCCCGCCCGCTCCGCACGAACCGTGGTCCTGCCCGGCGCGATCGCCGCGGCGGCCGCGGTCACGTTGGCCGCCTGCGGCGGTGACGCCCAGGAGCAGAGCGACGACCCCAACGCGGAGGCGGCCGCGCAACTGCACGACGCCCAGCCGCTGAACGTCCAGGACGCGACCCTGCTGCCCGAGAGCAGCGAAGCCGGAACCTATTCCGAGCTTGTCACAGTGGAGTACTCGGAAGAGGTCCGGGCCACCACCGAACTGGACAAACCCGAGTGTGTGGACGCCGCCAACCGCTGGGGCGACCTGGACACCGTGCAGGACGCTCCCGCCTCCGTGGCCGCCTACGAGTGGGAGGAGGGCGCCGTCTCGCACATCCTGGTCGAGCTCGACGAGGACAGCGCCGCCGAAGCCCTGGCGACCGAGCCGCCGGAGACCTGCTCCGAGTACACCGCGACCTACGAGGACGGGAGCAGCTCCGACTACGGCGTCGCCGACCTGGACGTACCGCAGGTCGGCGACGAGTCCCGCGCCTTCACCATCCAGGTGAGCGACGACGACGGCGAGAACAACATGTACACCGTGATGTACCGGAACGGCGGCATGCTGGGCACCACCTCCGTCATGGGCCTGGGCGAGGCCGAGGACTACACGGACATGCTGGTGGAGTTCAGCGAGGCCGCCATCGAGCGCCAGGGACAGATGCTCGACTAGGCGGACGGGGCGCCGGACCGAGCACCGGCCCCGGATTCCCCCGGCAGCTCCTTCGCGAGGGTCCCCGGCTTCGCCCCGCCCCGGCCGTCGGCCTCGTCCAGCTTGGCCGCCTGGCGGGGCCGGGGCAGCCTGCGCGGCGGCCCCTGGAGGTCGAGCGTGGTCACGGCGCCGAAGGAGGCGACCACCGTGCCGCTCTCCCGGTCGAGGAGGACCGCGCGCACCCCGGTGTGCCGAGGCCCGCCGATCCGCACCGCGTAGACCACGTCCACACGGCTGCCGTGGCGCAGGCCGTCGTAACGGAGGAAGCGCCAGCAGCCGTGGCGCCAGGTCTCCTCGGGCTCGGTCCTGAGCATGACCTTGGCGTTGGTGCGCCAGACCTCGCTCCGGCGCAGGCGCCGGAGCGTGCGGCTTTGGGAGACCTCGCGCAGCGCACACGGCTCTCGGGTGCCGGCCCGGGACAGCACCTCGCGCAGTTCGGGACTGAGCAGGGCCAGCAAGAGCAGCTGCGCGACGATGACCGCCCCGTGGACGGGCGTGAGCGCGGCAGCCACCTCCCAGCCCGCGGGCGCGAGCCCGACCGTCGCGGCCGCCGCCACCGCCAGAAGCGAGGCGCGGGCCAGCGTGCGCCAGCCGATCGGTGCCCGGCTCAGCCCGCCGAAGCAACCGCAGCCCGCTTCGGGATCGCGGCGCCGGGCCACCAGCAGTACACCCACGGACCCCGCGAAGAACAGGGCGGTGAGAACACGGGCCGCCTCACCGAGGAGTCCGGTCGCGGTCAGCAACGCCACCGCGAGCGCGGCCTCCAGCAGGCAGGTGGCGAGCGTGGCGGGTCGGCGCAGCCGCTCGGGCAACAGGACGGCGGCTCCCGTGCCCGCGGCCTGCGGGCTGGCCTTCGCCGCCGCTCCCAGTAGGAGCAGGGCGGCCAACAGCGGGAGCTGGACCTCGCGGACCGCTTCGAGGATCTCCGGGAACATCGGTCATCCCTCCTGGTTCGCGACGGTCATGGTCGCGTTGAAACAACCCGCCTCCAGCCGCCCTCCGAGGGCGACGAAGGAGGTCATGGTGAGGGAGGCGAGCCGACCCGCGCTCTGGTTGCCGCAGGACGGACACAGGTCGCACAGCCAGCTGTCGGCTGCAGCGCAGTCGACGACGGGGACGACCGCGGTGTCCCGTGTGCAGTCGTTGCGCAGGCTGAGCGTGGCCCCGGTCGACAGCAGCGCCAGCGGCACGCAGGGGGTACGCCGGTCGCACCGTCCCTCGTGCCCCACCGGGTCGAGGGACGGGTAGGCGGCGCCATGGGCGAGGGCCCGCGGGTCGAGGTGGCTGGCACGCCCCCAAGCGGGGTCGTACCAGGTGGCGATACCGGTGACGGTCGTGGAGTACTGCCTGGTGGGCGGTCGGCTCGGGGTGGAGTTCAGCGGGTAGGGCGGTTGGGTGGTGGCCGGTCGCGCCGCCCAGACCTCGCCCTCCCGCCAGACACCCACCGCGTCGAACAGGTAGCCGGCTTCAAGGCGGGGGTGCCGGACGGCGATACGCCCGGAGGTCCGGTAGGGCAGGACCACGGTCAGTCGGGGGCGGCCGTGCCCGGGGTCGATCCGCACGCTGTCCCCCTCGCGGTCGACGATGACACCGGTGGCGCGGGCGGTCTGGGCCCAGACGCGCTCGGCGACCAGGCGGCCGTCGCGCGAGCACAGCACCACCGCGTCGTCACCGGGCCTGAGCTCAGTCGGAGCGGCCTCTCCGCCGCGCCAGAAGGTGGTGACCCTCTCGTAGAGGAAACGCTCCTCCCCCTGCGGTGTGGCCAGGCAGAGCATGTACGCCGTGGCGTCGACGACCACGCCGCGCGCGACACGGTGGTGGACCGGTGTGGGTTCGGGCGCGGCCTCGGCGCCGAGCACGGCAGCCGTGAACCGCCTGCGTTCCCGCCCTCTGTCCGTCATCAGTGGCATGTCCTTCGCGCCCCCTTGCCGCCCGACTCGTCCGTCAGTGCCCATTGTGACCCGCGCCCACCCGAACGGCCGGTCACACGCCGACCACGCACTCGTTCGTGTCGGTGACATGCCCTGGGCATTACACCTCGCAGACAGTGCACGGCGCGGTTTGTCGGCACGTGGCGCCCATGTTCCTGGGGATTTGCGTTCTCTGTGTGAGAGTGAGGGATAAGGGCGGCCCGGTGCCGCGGACACACAGCAACGGCGTGCGGGTCACCGCCGCACGCCGCGAAGGTCGGTGGTCGACGTGTCGGGAACGACCCGGACCCCCAGGTCCGACGAGTTCAGCCGCTACGTGTCCGAGCGCGGACCGGCCCTGCTGCGCATGGCCCGCTCCCTCACCAACAGCCACGCCGACGCCGAGGACCTCCTCCAGGCCGCGCTGGTCAAGACCTTCCTCGCCTGGGGCCGCATCGCCAACCCCAAGGCCCGCGACGGCTACGTCCGCCGCGCCATGGTCAACACCCAGATCTCCGAGTGGCGCCGCAAGCACCTGGACGTGTACCCCACGGATGAGATCCCCGAGCAGCGCGTGGACGACCCCACGTGGCGGAGTGACCTGGCCGACGTCGTGGGCCGGGCCATCGAACGCCTCCCGGAGCGCCAGCGCACCACCGTGCTGCTGCGCTACTACGACGACCTCACCGAGGCCCAGATCGCCGAGCGGATGGGCGTCACCATCGGCACCGTGAAGAGCGCGCTCTCCCGCGCGGTGGAGAAGCTGCGCACCGACGCCGACATCATCATCGAACGCACCACCACCTGAGCCGCCCCGCCGGTCGACCAGGCCCCGACCGGGCCACCAGGTTTCCCTGGGCCTGTGTGGCACCCGTGTGTTGCGGACAGCGACCGGCCAGCCATGGGCGCGCCCCACCGGCGCTTTGCGCGCGGCCGATTCGTACAGGTATTCGGATCGCGACTATCCCCTCGATTCCGCTCCGCTACTCCATGCCCTGTTCCCCGCCCTGCCGCCACTCCTGCCCGCCGGACCGCGATCCGGTCCGTCCGCAACCGTCGCCCCTTCCCCGCGGCGTCGTGCCCCCGGGTGATGATCGGCACCGCCCGAGCCCGCTCCGACCTCCAGGAGGAACCGCCGTGCGCACCACTCACACCCCCATGGACCGAGGGCCGGAAACTTCCGAGGAAGGGATCGACCTGCCCGAACTCGCCCCACCCAAGTGGCACCGGCACAGCAGCGCTGTAGCCGAGGCCTCCTGGTACCGGATCGCCCGCCGCATGCCGACACTGGTCGGCCAGGCTGCCGCCCTGGCCTGGCGGAGCGGCCCCCGCGACGTCGTGGCCACCGTCCTCTTCAACGTCGGCTCCGGTGCCGCCACCGCCTGGGCGCTGATCACCACCACCTCCGTACTCGCCGAACTCTTCGCGGAGGTGCCCACCCATGACCGGGTAGCCGCGGCGCTCCCCTCCCTGGCACTGCTCGCCCTGGCGCTGGTCGCCCGAGGCGGCTGCGGTGCCCTGGCCGGCCGGGCTCAGGCCCGGCTGGCCCCCAAGGTGGTCCTGGCCGCCGAGCGGCGCCTGCTGCTGGACGCCACCTCAGTAGAGCTGCGGGCCTTCGACGACAGCGACTTCCACGACCACCTGTTCCGCTCCCACACCCGGGGATGCGACGAGGCGGGCGCCCTGGTCCGGCAGACCGCCGACCTGCTCACCGGACTGGTGGGCATCGTCGCCGCGGCCGGGGTCCTGACCGCCCTGCACCCGGTCCTGGTCCCGCTCCTGCTGCTGGCGATGGTGCCCCAGTGGTGGGGTGCGGCTGTCGCCGCGCGGATGCGGTACCGAATGATCCTCGCCTTCACCGAGGGGCGCCGCCGAAAGTACATGCTCGAACAGCTCATGACCGCCCGGGAGAGCGCGGCCGAGGTGCGTTCGTTCACGATGGAGCGCCGCCTGCTCGTCGAGTTCGACCGCATCGCCCACCGTGAGCTGGACATCCACTTGGGGCTGGCCACGCGCCAGTCCGCCGTGCGCCTGGCCGGGGACACCGCGAGCGGGCTCGTGACGGCGGCGGTGTTCGCCGCGCTCGCCGCGCTGCTGGTCCAAGGTGTGGTGCCGATCGCGGTCGCCGGGGCCGCCGTCGTCGCCGTACGGGTGGCCCAGGGCGCGCTGAGCAACGCCCTGTACGCCGTAACCAGCGTGTACGAGTCAGGGCTGTACTTCTCCGACTTCGTCGCCTTCCAGAACGAGGCCCGCACCAGGCTGCCGCGCCCAGGACTGGCGCCCGCCCCAGCGGAGTTCGAACGCATCGAACTGCGGGACCTGACGTTCCGTTACCCCTCCGGGGAGGGACCGGCCCTGGAAAACGTGCACCTCACCCTGCACCGGGGACAGACCGTGGCGCTGGTCGGGGAGAACGGTTCGGGCAAGAGCACGCTGGCCAAGCTGCTGTCCGGGCTGTACACGCCCCAGCACGGCAGCGTGTGCTGGGACGGCACCGACCTGGCCGGGGTGGACGGGGTGAGCCTGCGCGGGCGAATCTCCGTGATTGCCCAGGACCACACGCACTGGCCGCTGACCGCGCGCGGCAACACCGTCATGAGCAGCACCGACTGCCCCGAACGCTTCGCCCGCGCAGCCGGGGCCGCACAGGCCGACAGCGTGGTCGCGAACTTCCGGAACGGCTGGGAGACGCTCCTGGACAAGCGATTCGCCCACGGCGTCGAGCCCTCCGGAGGACAGTGGCAGCGGTTGGCCGCGGCCCGCTCCTTCTACCGGGGTGACGACGGCACCGAGGTCCCCCTGCTCATCGCCGACGAACCCACCGCCGCCATGGACGCCCGCGCCGAGCACGGCTTCTTCGCCTCCGTGCACGCGCATGCCCGCCGTACCGGCGCGACCGTCGTGTTGATCACGCACCGGCTGGCCTCGGTACGGATGGCCGACCACATCGTGGTGCTCGACAAGGGACGTGTGGTCGCCCAGGGCACCCACACGGAGCTGATGTCCGAGGACGGCCTGTACCGGGAACTGTGGGAACTCCAGGCCAGTGCCTACCGGACCCCGCCCGCACCGCGGAAGCGCACCCCCTGACCCCAGGTGGGAGGGGTGGGCACGCGTCCGGCCCCTCCCGTCCAGGACATTCGTTTTGCGCAGTCCCCCCGCGCTCTGTAGGCTGGTCGCAGCCAGGAGGATTCGCCTAGAGGCCTAGGGCGCCGCACTGCTAATGCGGTTGGGGAGCAATCCCCTCGAGGGTTCAAATCCCTCATCCTCCGCGCTCAGACCCGGGACCTGCGCACAGCGCGGGCCCCGGGTCTTTTTGTGCGGGTAGAACGGGCACAGGCGCAGGGTCCCCGGTTCGCTGTCAGGACCGCGGGGTCGTCCCGCCCCCGTCCGGGGGTCCGAGTGTGGCGATGATGGCCGCCGCCTCGGAAAAACCGAAGGCGGCGATGGTCTGGGCCTTCAGCCGGTCCAGGACCGGGTCCGGCTCGGTGCGCACCTCGGCGAAGGTCCCGGGATCGGAGAAGAGCTCCAGGGCGTGGGCGAGAGCGGCGTCCTGTTCGGGGGACAGGTCAGCACCACTCTCCCGGTACCGGGTCACGTGCTCGGTCCACAGCCGGCTACGCACGTCAGGCGACAACTCGGCGAAGATCGCCCGTCGGTAGTCCATGGAATGGGCCGAGAACGCGTCATAGGTCTCGGGCAGGCGATCGCGGTGGGCCTCGATCCACGCCTGGACCTCGCCTCCTTGGCGGCGTGGCTCTTCGGGTCTCTCCGCCATCATCCGCCTCCTCGTGGGAATCGTTCACGTCGGCTTCTACCTACCCGCACTCAGATTCCATGTACGGCGGCCCCGGCTTCCGACCATCCCGGGTTGAGGAGCTGGTAGAGGATGTGGTCCTGCCACTCTCCGGCGATCCTGAGGTACTGGGGCGCAATCCCGTAGGGCGCGAACCCGTTGCGGGTCAGGACCTTCTGCGACCCCGTGTTCCTGATGAGCGTCTCGGCCTGGAGACGGTGGAGCCCCAGCTGTTCGAAGGCGATGTCCTTGGCCTCGGACACGGCACCGCTGGCCAGACCCCGACCGTTGTGCGAACTGCCCACCCAGTAGCCGATACTCGCCGACTGGAAGGCACCCCGGACGATGTTGTTGATGTTGAGCCGACCGACGATCCGCCCGCCCGGCGCCAGGACGGCCAGCGGAACACCGCTGCCGTCCGCGTGACCCCGCAGCGCCCGTTCGAGAAGGGTCGCCTGCCACTCGCCGGTGAAGTAGTTGTCGCTGTGCAGGGGTTCCCACTCCGCGAGGAAGCCGCGGTTCTCCGTCAGTACCTCGGCGATCTCCTCCGCGTCGTCCAGTGTGACCAGCCGTGTGAAAGTCAACCGATGCCCTTTTCCGATGAGGTTGTCCTGCAGAAAGCGGCGGAGCCCACCGCCGCGCGGGCCGAAGACCCCCGGTCGCCCACAGCCACGAGTATCCAGCCCGGAGAGCCGACTAACCGAAGCCGCCCTCCGGGTCGGGGCCGCGCAGGCGCGACACGGCCAGCGGGACCCAGCCGAGCAGGGTGACCCCCGCGCCTACGGCCAGGGCGGTACGCACGTCCCAGACCTCGGCCACGGCACCCGCGTACAGGGCACCGACCGTGACGGCACCGGTCATCAGGAAGCGCATGGTCGCGGTCATCCGGCCCAGCATCCGGTCAGGGGTGAGTCGCTGGCGCAGGGTCGTCTGGATGACGTTGACCGTCCCGATCCCGAACTGGGAGAACGCCCAGACAACGCAGACCGCCCAGAAGTTGGCAGCGGTCAGGAAGGGCACCGCGAGAGCCCCGATACCGGTCGCGGCCGCGGACAGGACGAGAGCCCGGCCGGAACCGAACCGCTTGGTGAGGCGGGTCGAGACCACCGACCCGATGAGGACCCCCGCCGCACCGATCATGAAGAACAGGCCCGCCCGGCCCTCGTTGAGCCCGAGGTCGCTGACGACCAGGACCGGCGCCATGACGATGAGCGGGCTCAGGCCCAGGTTGAGCACCGTCGCGGACAGGGCCATCGGGCGCAGGAGCTCGTGGCCGAACACGTACCTCAGGCCCTCGTTGATCTCCCCGAGGAGGCGGCGGTCACTCGGAGCGGGACGCGGTTCGCGGACCCGGATGGCGGCCGTGGCCAGTGAAGACGCGCACTGGGCCAGGCCGTCGAGCAGGACGACGACGGGCGCGCCCAGGAACTGGACGAGGTATCCGCCCATCCCGCGTCCGGCGAGGATCGACGTGGAGTTCACGCCGGTGAGCGCGGCGTTCGCGGGCATGAGCCGCTCCCTGCCGACGAGGACGGGCAGGAACCCCTGCTGGGCGATCCGGGAGAAGAGTGCTGCGGCCCCGCCCAGGAGGGCGCACACGTAGAGCTGGGTGAGGGTGAGTACGTCCAGCACCCAGGCGAGCGGGATCGACAGCAGGATCAGGCCGTGCAGGAACTGGCTGACGACGATCACCGGCCGGCGCCGGAGGCGGTCGCTCCACACCCCGGCAGGCAGGCCGGTGACCAGGTAGGCGGCGGTGGTGAGGGCGCCCAGGAGACCCACCTGTCCGGGGGTGGCGTCCAAGGTGAGAACCGCGAGCAGCGGCAGCGCCAGGGCTCCGACCTCGGTACCCGTGTCGGCCATGGTCCGGGCGGCGAAGAAGCGGCGGAAGTGGGCGGACGCGAACGGTCCGCGCGTGGGTTCGGGGGCTGTCGTGGTCATACCGGGCATGGTGCGGCGCCGTACGACCGGTGCACCATGGGTTCGGACATGGCCGAACCGGAGGCGCGATGATCGAACTGACCTTCAGCACCGAAGAGATCTCCGGCAGCCGGTTCGCCGTGTCCCCGGTGTGGGAGGTCGTGGCCGCACGCATCCAGCTGACCAGGGCCGCGCCCGACCCGGTGCACCGGGTGTGGGCCGGAGAGGTCACCGACCGCGTGCGGTCCGAGGAAAGGGCATGGCCCCTCTTCGCCGAACTGGTCAGCCCTGGCGCACGGCTCGTGCCAGCCCTGGTGTGTCCGGTGCCCTCGCTCGCCATGCCCGACCTGGCGGTGGACTTGGCGTCGGTGCGCGCCCAGTCCGCGGAGTTCGTGCGCGCCTCACTCGAGTTGGTTCCCAACGCCCGCGGCCCCGAGGTGGACCGGCTGCGGGCCAACCCGGAGGACGGGTTGCGGCGGTTGGCCGACGAGATCGAGGCGTACTGGGAGGTGGCGCTCGCCCCCTACTGGCCCCGCGTGCTCTCGCTGCTGGAGGGCGAGGTGCTGTACCGCGCACGCCGCCTGGCCGAAGGCGGGGTGCGGCACGCGGTCGCCGACCTGGATCCGCGGATCCGCTGGCGGGACGTGACGCTCCGGATCCCGAGCAAGATGGCCGACGGTCCGCGCGACCTGCGAGGCGAGGGCCTGGTGCTGACACCGTCGGTGTTCGTACATCCGGGCGTCTGGCACATCCTGTCGCCGCTCGCCCCGCCGACCGTGCGCTACCCCGCGCGCGGTGTGGGCAACCTGTGGGAACGGCGGACGTCCTCCGTGCCCGAAGCACTGACCGGCGTACTCGGCCGGACCCGGGCGCTGCTGCTGTCGGAACTGGACACCCCCGCGAGCAACGGCGACCTGGTCCGGCGCACCGGGCGGTCGAAGGCCGCCGTGTCGGAGGCGCTAACGGCGCTGCGCCGGGCGGGCGTGGTGAGCGCCCACCGGACCGGCCGTTACGTGCTCTACGCGCGTACCGGCGTCGGGGAGAGCCTGGTCGACGGGGTTCGTCCCGGCCCTTGAACAGCCCGCGTCCCGGCCCGTTCCGAGGGGCGGGCTTTTCGGTGCCGCCCCCTCGGGTAGGGCGGCACCATGATGGAGCGCCTACCCCCGGGACCGGACCTGATCACCCGCCTCCAACTCGACGCGCTGCGGAACCCCAGGCGGGGAGCGATCTACCACGGGGTGCTCACCGGGACGCTCTTCGGCCTGTTCATGGGCATGTTCACGCTGCTCATGGGCCACGCCCGGCCTCTGGAAGCCGTTGTGATCTTCGTGATCATGGGTGTGTTCTTCGGTCTGGCGATGGGTCTCTCGACCCGGATGGGGGGCGGGGTCGAGCAGCATTTCCCGATCGGAACCGACCCTCAGCAGGCCGTGGACGCTTCCGAGCTTCTCCTGCTGGGGCGGCTCGGGAACGACCCGGTGACCAACGAGCTGGCCCGCAAACAGGCCGAGTCGGTACTGGCCTCCCGCGTGAGCCCGTGGATCCTCGTCCCGTTCTTCCTACTGCTCTGGCTCGCCTTGTGCGGCGCGGCGGTGTGGACCTACCTGAATCAGGGACGGGAATTCCCCTTCGCCGTTCTCACGCTGGTGACCGTTCTGATCCCGTTCTCCCTAGCGGCTACCGTCCCCTGGGGTCTCAGGTACCGGCGCCGGGTCCGCGCGTTCCTCGCCGCCGCACGGAATCAGAAGGAGGCCGAGTGAAGCGAGCGTCAGAGCAACCTCCGCAGTACGACCTCCAGACGCGCGCCCTGTTCCACAACGTCCGGCACCCCAGGCGGCACGCCCTCTACCAGGGTGTGGTTGCCGGGGCATTCTTCGCGACCATGATGGGCGTGACCATCTACGGATCGGGGCGCCTGTCCGCAGTGGTCGCGGTTCTGGCGGCTCTAGCCTTGGGCGCGGTCTTCGGGTTCGTCATGGGTTACGTCTTCCGGAGCCAGAACCGGGACATGGCGGTAACTCTGGGGTTCCCGGTCGGCACCCACTCTGAGAGGGCGGTGCGCGCCTACGAACTCCTGCTCCTGGGCCGTCCCGGAGACGACCCCGTGACCAACGAGGTCGCCCGCAAGGGGGCGGAGAAGACCTTGGCCTCACGCAGCGGCGCTTGGTTCACCGTCCCGTTGTGCCTGGTGATCGCCGTCCTGGTCGCCGGGATGGGGGTTCGGCAGTACCTCGACCCCGGGCCCGTGTTCCCCAGTGTCTTCTACTGGGTGCTCAGCGTGCTGCTGGTGGCGGGGGCCGCGATGTCGGTGCCGTTGAACGCCCGCCTACGCCGTCGGGCACGCGGTTTCCTGCGCGGGATGGAGGACCGTGACCGCGCCGGGTGAGGCAAAGAACAGTGCAACCTCGGCGCGCCGATGTTTGGTCCGCCCGGTGAACGGCCAGGTGGGGGGCGAGGACCAACCACAGGGGGAACACCATGGCTCAGGAAACACCGGCACTCCGCGTCTTCGCCTCGCCCGACCGCTACGTGCAGGGCCGGGGCGCGATGGAGCGGCTCGGCGTTCTGGTGGGAAACCTGGGGAAGAAGCCCCTGGTGCTCACCGACGACGTGGTCCGGGACCTTGTCGGCGCCACTCTGGAGCGCTCCTTCGAGGAGGCCGGGGTCGGCCTGGCCTTCGAGCGCTTCGGGGGTGTCCCCACCAAGGCCGAGTCCGAGCGCGTCGCCGAGGTCATCGACCGGAACGGCCACGACGTGATCGTGGGCCTGGGCGGGGGCGCGGCGATCGACGCCGCGAAGGCCGCGGGTGACAACGCCGGGGTGCCGTGGGTGAGCGCAGCGACAGTCGCCTCCACAGACGCGCCCACCTCGGCGCTCTCCGTGGTCTACACGGAGGAGGGAGCCTTCGAGGCTTACCGCTTCTACGACCGCAACCCCGCGCTGGTGGTGGTCGACACCCAGCTGGTCGCGCAGGCACCCGCGAAGTTCCTCGCCGCAGGGGTCGGCGACGCCCTGGCCACCTGGATCGAGGCCCGTGCGCTCCGGGGCACCGACGCCCGAAACATGGTCGACGGACTCCCCACCCGGGCGGGGACCGCCCTGGCCCAGCTTTCCTGGGACATCCTGTGGGAGTCCGCGCTGCCCGCACTGGACGCCGTGGAACGGGACCTGGTGACGCCGGACGTCGAGGCGGTCGTGGAAGCCACCACCCTGCTGTCCGGCCTGGGTTTCGAGTCGGGAGGCCTCGCGGCGGCACACGCGGTGCACGACGGACTCACCGCGGTCGACGAGACCCACCACATGGCGCACGGCGAGAAGGTCAACATCGGTTCGCTCACCCAACTGCTCCTGGAAGGCGCGGCCACCGCGGAGGTGGAGGAGTTCGCCGAGTTCACCGCCCGAGCGGGCCTGCCCACGACGCTCACCGAGGCAGGTTTGGGCGATGCCGACGACGCCCTGCTGGACCGCGTCGTCGAAGCCGCGATGGCCCCGGAGGAAACCATCCACAACCTGCCGTTCGCCCCGTCCCACCGGGACGTACGGGACGCGCTGCGGGCGGTGGAGGGCGTCGGCCGCCGAGTGCGCGAGCGCGCTGGTCTGGGCGGCCCCGAGACCCCCTGAACCCGCACCGGAAACCATTATTTCAACCTTTGAACGGTTCGAATAACAGGACTATTGCGAAAATGAATCGATCGGGAAATCGACGTCGGTGACATTAGTCACGACCAGCCACTCTGAACGCCCTGTGGTTCACATCACTCGGAGTTACGCCGCAAAATGGTCAGGATCCACCAGATCCAACACCATCGATGCAGCTCAACACTCCCGAGCCGCAGCGCAGTAAAGGAGGGCGGCCGTGGCCGCAACCACAGAGAAGCCCCCCGGCCGGGCGATGTCCGCGCTTTTGGCGTCCCTACGAGGGATCGAGCGCGTGGGGAACAAGCTCCCGCACCCCTTCTGGATCTTCGCAATCCTGGCCGCTTTTGTTGTCGTGTTGAGCGCGGTGCTCAACCGGCTGGGTGCCTCCGCCGTTTCCCCGGTCGACGGCGAGAGCATCGAGGTCCAGAGCCTGCTGTCCCCCGAGGGCATCAGGGTGATCTTCGGTGAGGCGGTCACCAACTACGTCAACTTCCCCCCGCTGGGTCTGATCGTGGTCATGATGCTCGGCGTCGTCGTCGCCGAGCAGACCGGGCTCATCAACGCCCTCCTCCGCGGGAGCGTGACCCGTGTCCCGGCGAAGTACATGACCTTCACCGTGGCCATCATGGGGATTCTGGGCAGCATCGCCAGTGACGCCGCCTACGTCGTCCTGATCCCCCTGGCAGCCGTCGTCTTCCAGGCCGTGGGCCGCAGCCCCACACTGGGCATCGTGGTGGCCTTCGTGTCCGTCTCCGCCGGTTGGAACGCCACCCTGGTGGTCGCGCCCACCGACGCCCTGCTGGGCGGCATCACCACCGAAGCCGCCCAGATCATCGACGGTGACGTCGTCGTCACCCCGCTGGCCAACTACTTCTTCAACGCCGCCAGCGCGGTCCTGCTCGCAGTCCTCATCACCCTGATCACCGAGCTCATCCTGCGAAAGCGCACGGAAGGGCTGGACGACGTGTCCACCGGCTCGGACGCCATCGGCGACTTCGAGCTCAAGCCGGAGGAGCGCCGCGGCCTGCGCTGGGCGGGGCTGGTGCTGCTGGGTACCGCGGCCCTGTACGTCCTCGCGCTCGTACCCGAGAACTCCTGGTTCCGCGGTGCGGACGGCACGGTCATCGAATCGCCGCTGGTCTCGGACATCGCCGTGGTCCTCGCCGTGGTGTTCCTGCTCGTGGGCACGGTCTTCGGCATCTCCGTGGGCACCGTGACCAAGGCCGCCGACATCCCGACGTACATGGCCAAGGGCGTGAAGGACCTGGCCCCGGTCCTGGTGCTGTTCTTCGCGGCCTCCCAGTTCCTCGCCTACTTCTCCTGGTCCGGCATGGCCGAGGTCCTGTCCATCCGGGGCGCGGAGTGGCTCGAGTCGCTGAACGTGCCCACGGCGGTTCTGTTCGTGGGCTTCATCCTGATGGCCACGACAATGAACCTGCTCATCACCAGCGGTTCGGCGCAGTGGGCCCTCATCGCCCCCGTGTTCGTACCGATGCTGATGATTCTGGGAGTCAACCCGGAGACCACGCAGGCCATGTACCGCATCGCGGACGCCTCTACCAACATCATCACGCCGATGAGCCCGTACTTCGTGCTGGTCCTGGGCTTCATGCAGCGGTACCGGAAGGACAGCGGTATCGGCACCCTGGTGTCGCTGACCCTGCCCTTCACCGTGACGATCCTTACCGTCTGGACGCTGTTCTTCCTCGGCTGGTACGCGCTGGGTATTCCGCTCGGCCCGGGCGTGCCGATCGGTTAACGGGCGTTCCGGTCCGATCGGACGCCGTACGCACTGAGGGTCCCCGCTCCGAGGAGCGGGGACCCTCACCCGTAGAGCCGAGAAGTCCCGTAGCCCGGGACCCCGTAGGTCCGCGGTAAGTGCGCCTAGTCCAGGCCCTTGCGGGCCAGCAGCGGACCCATGCCGGGCTCGCGGCCGAGGAAGTCGGTGACCGCCTCCATCGGGTCGACGCTGCCGCCCACGGACAGCACCTTCTCCCGGAAGCGGTCCCCGCCCTCGCGGGACAGGCCGCCGTTCTCCTTGAACCACTCGACGCTCTCCGCGTCCAGCACCTGGCTCCACACGTAGGAGTAGTAGCCCGCGCTGTAGTCGTTGGAGAACACGTGCATGAAGTACGTGCTCCGGTAGCGGGGGCGGACCTGCGGGTGCAGGGCACCCACCGCTTCCAGCGCCTTGGCCTCGAAGGACGCGGGGTCCTCCACGGTCTCGCCGGGGGCGAGGCGGTGCCACGACCAGTCGAGCAGCGCCGCGGCGAGGTACTCGAAGGTCGCGAAGCCCTGGTTGAACTGGCTGGCCGCGGTGAGGCGCTCCACCAGGTCGGCGGGTACCGGCTCGCCGGTCTCGTGGTGCTTGGCGTAGTTGGCGAGGATCTCCGGCCAGAGCGCCCACATCTCGTTCACCTGGGAGGGGAACTCGACGAAGTCGCGCGGCACGCTCGTGCCCTGGACCCTCGGGTAGCGCACCGCCGACATCAACCCGTGCAGCGCGTGCCCGAACTCGTGGAACGCCGTCTCGACCTCGTCGAACGTGAGCAGGGCCGGGCCGGAGGCGGGCTTGGTGACGTTCAGGTTGTTCACCACCACCGGCCGCTGGTCCAGGTGGGTGGACTGGTTGACCAGGTTGTGCATCCACGCGCCGCCGCGCTTGGTCGGCCTCGCGTAGGGGTCCAGGAGGAACAGGCCGAGCGGGGTGCCGTCGCCGTCGAACACCTCCCAGGTGCGCACGTCGGCGTGGTGGCCGCGGAGGTCGGTCCGCTCGCTGAACGTGATCCCGTACAGCAGGGTCGCCGCGTGGAAGACACCGTCCTCGATCACCCGGCCGAGCTCGAAGTAGGGGCGCAGGACGCTCTCGTCGAAGTCGTAGCGGGCTTTGCGGACCTGCTCGGTGTAGAAGGGCCAGTCCCACGGCGCGATCTCGTGCCCGGCGTGCTCGGCCAGCGCCTGGGCCTCCTTGTCGACGTTGCGCCGGGCGGGGACGACCAGCTGGGCGAGCCGCTCCTCGACCGCGTCGACGGTCTTCGCGGTCTGGTCGGCGACCTTGTACGCCGCGTGGTCGGCGTAGCCGAGCAGCTTGGCCTGCTCGGCGCGCAGGGTCGCCATGCGGGCGGCGATCTCGAGGTTCTCCGGCGCGCGCTCCGCGCTCAGCTTGTACAGCCGTTCGCGGGTGGAGCGGTTGGTGAGCTGGGCCAGCGCCGGTTGCACCGTGGTGTTCAGTAGCGGCAGGACGTACTGGCCGTCCTTCTCGAGCGCGCTGACCTGGGCCTCGTCCAGGCCGTCGAGTTCCGCGGCGTCGTCGACGACGAGGGAGGCCTCTCGGGTCGCCCGGATGACGTTGATCCCGAAGTCCGTGGCGAGCCCGGCCAGCTCCGCGTTCAACTCCCGTAGCCGGGCCTGCTCCCCGTCGCCGAGGTTGGCGCCCGCCTTGACGAAGTCCGAGCGGTACCGCTCCAGCAACCTGGCTTCCTGCGGGTCATCGGTGGTGACCTGCTGGATACGGGCCCACAGGTCCCGGTTGAGCGAGATGGCGTCCGCGTGCTGCGCGGCGCGGGGGGCGATCTCCTTCTCGAGCTCCTCGATGCCGTCGGTGGCGTCAGAACCGGCCAGGGTGTGGAAGACCGCTTCCATCCGCCGGAGGGTCGCACCGGAGCGCTCCAGCGCCGCGATGGTGTTGTCGAAGGTCGGAGGCTCCGGGTCGCTGGTGATCGCCTCGACCTCGGCGAGCTGCTCGGCCACACCCGCCTCGAAGGCGGGCAGGAAGTGCTCTTCGCGGATCGCGCCGAAGTCGGGGAGCCCATAGGGGAGCTCGCTGGGTGCCAGGAACGGGTTGTCCGTCAAGGGGTCGTGCTCCTCGTGTGTCGGTGGCGGACGTTCGTGCCGTTCTATCCTGTCGCCCGCCACCTGTCACCCGCGTTTGTCCTGCCCCCACACGCGCCGAGGCCGCTCCCGCGGACACCGTGCCGTTCCCCGTGGAATCAGTTCCCGACCACGTGCGGGTCCGGCTCCGGCTCCAGTTCGTCGGCAAGGGGGAGTTCGACGATGGGGACGGTACGGCCGGTGGCCTCACCGTCCCCCTCCGGGCTGTAGGAGAGCTGTCCCCCGCCAGCCCTGACGTCGTGGGCGGTGTTGAGCAGCATCAGCCGCGCACGGACCTCGGCGGGCGTGGGTGTGGCCGCCTGCTCCCCCATCACGTTGGTCATCCGCACGGCGTGCGCGGCGACCGCCACGGCGTCGTGGTTGACCAGTGCGTAGCCGTTGCTGAGCCCGGAGGGCTCCCCTTCGGGGATGTACTCCAGGTAGGCGTCACGGAAGTCCTGGTAGCCGTCCGGCACGGCGTCCGCCTCCGCCTCGGCGGTCTCCCAGCGGGTGTCGATCGCGGAGGCGTACACGAGGGAGATGTCGTTCTCCTCCACCAGCGCCATGGTCTCCTCGTCGTTGAGCACGCTCAGCCCGGTGACGCTGAACAGGATGCGCAGCTCGTCGGCCCAGCAGTTGTTCTGGGCGAGTGCCGCCAGGAACTCGTCGAGGTCGGGGGCGCGCCCGGCGAAGAAGATGGTGTCGACTTCTGAGTTGCAGACGTTCTGGGTCACGTCGTGGAACAGCCCGCTCGCCGGGGCGTCGCCGACGGTGGTCCCGTCGTACTGCTGGGTGGGTGCGTCGATGTGGTCGCCGAGCTGTTCCTGGTAGGCCTCGTTCAGTGTGGAGACGAAGAGGTCGGGTTCGGTCCGGTCGTGGACGACGAGGGCGCGGACCGGGTCGGGCAGGCCTTCGAGGTAGGCGTCGAGCGCCTTGACGTACTCGGTGTTGCTCGGGGCCACGCGGATCACCCCGGGCAGGGCGGGCTCCTCGTCGGTCCCTTCATCGTCCAGGCCGCCGGGTCCGTGGGCCAGGCCGTCGGCGGTGAGCGCCGAGGAGACCATGGGGATTTCGTGCTCGTTCAGGCGGTCCGCGACGTCGCGGGTGGAGTCGATGCTCACCCCCATACCGGTGACGGCGACCAGCGGCCGGTCGTCGTCCTCGGACATGTCGACGAGGTCGTCGACGACGGGTTCCCACTGGTTCTGCTGGCCGCCCGTGTTGGCCAGCACCAGCTGGATCTGCGGGGTCATGTCCGCGAAGGAACGGGTGTGGTTGGCCCGCATCACGGCCGTGTAGGCGCCCTCGAGGGAACGGCGCATCCGTTCGGGGTCCATGGGGCTGACGCTGTCGAAGGTGAGGGTCCCGAGGAAGGCGACGCGGACCACCGGTGTGTCGTCGTCGGACAGGTCGTCGACGCGGGCGTTCTCCTCGGCGATGAGCTCCTGGATGTCGGTGAAGTCCTCGTGGAAGACGTGGGATCCCTCGGTCACGCCGACGCACTGGCCGTCGACCTCGCGAACCCCGCTGCCCGGACCTCCGCAGGTGAACCGGTCCCACAAGGCGACGGTGGTCGCCACGAGGGCGATGACCACCACGCCCGCCACCCCCAGCAACAAGGCTCGTTTCGGATCCCTGCCGCCCGTGTCGGACATCTGCCGTCACCTCTCCTGACTTTCGGCTCAACGACTCATGATGCGCGATTTCCCGCGATATATGACCGCACGAATCATTCGTGACGCAGGCGTTATAGGAACTCCGTTCCCTTTGCTCCTTAAAATCACCGGAATCACTTTTGTTGCCTGAGTTCCCCACGGAGGTTGGGGAACGGCGTACCCCTACCGGCCCCGAAGCGCCCCGTGGTGAGATGAGGGGCGACGCGCGCGGAGGTGGCGATTGGCGGAGAACCCCGGTGTCCCCGGCCCTTGGGGAACCCGTGCCCTCCCGCGGTCGGCCCTTCCACCCGTCGGCACCCCCGACCTGCGCGGTCCATTCCGCTTCGTGTGGTGGCTGATCGCCTCCCAGCCCTGGCGCGTCCTGCGCGGATCCTTCTACGGCACCCTGTGGATGGCCGGTCTGATGATCCCGCCCTACGTGCTCTCCCGCGCCATCGACGACGGGCTGCGCGCGGAGGACGCCCGCTCCCTGTACTTCTGGGCCGGGGTCACCGCTCTCGTGGCCGTACTCACCGCGGCAGTTTCGATCCTGCGGCACCGGACGATGTCCATGGTCCGCATGGACGCCGCACACCGGACCATGCGCGCGGTCACCCGGCACTCCACACTGCTGGGCGCGGCCCTGTCCCGCCGGGTCAGCTCCGGGGAACTCTCCACCGTCCAGGCCGCCGACGTCCTCCTGATCGGCCATATCCTCACGATGACCGGACCCGGGGTCGGCGCGGTCATCGCCTACGCCGGGGTCTCGGTCCTGCTCTTCACCATCTCCCCGCTCCTCGGCGCCATCGTCGTGCTCGGCATCCCGGTTCTGGCGGTCGTCGTCGGACCCCTGATCGGCCGGTTGCACGGCCGTCAACGGACCTACCGCGAGCACCAGGGGCGGACCACGGCCCTGGCCGCGGACATCGTGTCCGGGCTGCGAGTCCTGTGCGGGATCGGCGGCAAGGCGCACTTCGCGGACCGCTACGCGAACCGTTCCGAGGACCTGCTGAGGCAGGGGTACCGGGTCAGCGAGACCACCAGCTGGTTCCAAGCGGTGAGCTCCTGCCTGCCCGTGGTCTTCCTCGGTGCGGTCACCTGGGTGTCCGCCCGCCTCGCCGTGACCGGGCAGATCACCGTCGGCGAGGCCGTCGCCGTCTACGCATACGTAGCGGTCCTCATCGTCCCGGTGTTCTTCTTCATCGAGGGGGCCAGCGCCCTGGTCCAGGGCTTGGTCTCCGTGCGGCGGGTGCTCAGACTGCTCACCCTCGAACCCCCGCTCACCGGCAGCGGCGCGGACCGCCCCGGCCCAGCGGAGGGTTCGGGCCTGACCGAACCGGCCTCAGGGGTGACCGTGCCCGCGGACCGGACCACCGCGCTCGTCGCCGCCCGCGCCGCTGACACCACCGCGGTCGTGGACCGGTTGGGCCGCTACACGGACTCGGACGCCCGCTGGGGCGGGGTCCCGCTGCGGGACGTGGGACTGGCCGAGGTCCGTGACCGGATCCTGGTCTCCGACAACGAGGCTTACCTGTTCGCCGGTTCCCTGCGCGAGGTCCTGGATCCGCACGGGACGCACACCGACACCGAACTCCACACCGCGCTCCACACCTCCGGGGCCGCCGACGTCGTCACGGCGATGCCGGACGGCCTGGACTCGGCGGTGGAACCGCAGGGCCGCAACCTGTCCGGCGGCCAGCGCCAGCGGGTCCGGCTGGCCAGGGCTCTGCTCGCCGAGCCCGAGGTCCTGCTGTTGGTCGAACCCACCTCTGCGGTGGACGCGCACACCGAGTCCACCGTCGCCGAGCGGCTGTACGAGGCGCGGTACGGGCGCACCACCGTGGTCGTGGGCACGTCTCCCCTCCTGCTGGACCGGGTGGACCGGGTGGTCTTCCTCGCGGACGGGGAGGTCGCGGCGGTCGGCACCCACGGTGAACTGCTCACTTCCCGGCCCGACTACCGAGCGCTGGTCTTCCGCGGCGCCGAGGAGGAAGGCGCTCCGGTATGAGCGAACGCCTACCCGTCGCCGACCGGCTCCAGGTACGCCGCGACACCGCCCGCCTGCTGCGCGAGGAGCGCGGCCGGGTGGTCCGGCTGATCCTGCTGACCTGCTTGGCGACCGGCGCCGGGCTGGTCGGCCCCTACCTTCTGGGCCGGATCATCAACATGGTGGAAGACGGCACCGCCGCACTCAGCACGGTGGACCTGCTGGCCGCCGGTGTGGTGGCGGCGGCCTGCGCGCAGCTCCTCCTGACCCGCTACGCCTACCGCGCCATCCACCGCTTCGGCGAGCACGTCCTGCGGCGGCTTCGCGAGGACTTCGTCGGCCGGGTGCTCTCCCTCCCCACCCGGGTGGTGGAGCGCTCGGGCACCGGCGACCTCACCACACGCGTCTCCGCTGACGTGGGAACGGTCGGCACCAGCCTGCGCGGGGCACTGCCCGACATCAGCGTGGCCCTCCTCCAGATCCTGGTGCTGTTGGTCGCCATCAGCTGGCTGAACCCGGTGCTGGGGCTGTGCGCCCTCATCGGGGTACCCCTGGTGTGGCCCGCCCTGCGCTGGTACCTGAGGCGGTCCCGGGAGGCCTACCTGGCGGAGGGGGCCGCGCTCTCGACCGCGCTGGAGGGCGCCACCGCCACCGCCGAGGGCGGCCGCACCGTGGAGGGCCTCGGTATCCAGAAGGACCGCCGGGATGTGACCGACCGGGACGTGGGCGGCCTGTACCGGTCGCGCCGGGGACCCTGCGGCTGCGGTCGGTCCTGTTCCCGATCAGCGAGTCCGTCCTCGTACTGCCCACCTCCCTGGGCCTGCTGGTGGGCGGCCTGATGTACCTGAACGGCGGAATCAGCCTCGGGGTCCTGGTGACCTGCCTGCTGTACGTCCAGCAGCTGGTGGACCCCATGCTGAGCATCACCCAGAGGATCGAGGAGCTCCAGCGCGCCGGGGCCTCGTTCGCCCGGCTGCGGGGCGTGCAGCAGCTGCCGGAGGAGTCCTCGGACACCGCCCGGGCCCCCGAGGACGACCGGATCGAGCTGTCCGGCGTCCGCTACGCCTACGTGCCCGGCCACGACGTGCTGCTCGGCATCGACCTCAGCGTGCAGCCCGGCGAACGGCTCGCGGTGGTGGGTCCGTCCGGCGCGGGCAAGACCACGATCGGCCGCCTGCTGTCCGGTGCGGACGTCCCCGGTTCCGGCCGGGTGCTCCTGGGCGGGGTTCCCGTCGCGGAACTCTCCCCCGAGGTACTGCGCGAGCGGATCGTGCTGGTCAACCAGGAACACCACGTGTTCACCGGGACGCTGCGGGAGAACCTGGCGATCGCCGCCTCGGATGCCGACGACGAACGGCTGCTCGCCGCGCTGGGCACGGTGGGCGCCGACTGGGCCCGGGGTCTGCCCGAAGGGCTGGACGCCCGGGTCGGGTCGGGCGGGGAGGCCCTGGACCCGTCCCGGGCACAACAGGTGGCGCTCGCCCGCGTGGTGCTGTTGGACCCGCACACGGTGGTGCTGGACGAGGCCACTTCGCTGCTGGACCCGAGGACCGCGCGGCAGGCGGAGCGGTCTCTGGCGGCGGTGCTGGAGGGGCGCACCGTGATCGCGATCGCGCACCGCCTGCACACCGCGCACGACGCTGACCGCGTGGCCGTGGTGGAGGACGGGCGCATCACCGAGCTGGGTTCGCACGAGGAGCTGATCGCGGCCGACGGGGCCTACGCCGCCCTGTGGAGCTCCTGGCACGGCACCGGTTAAGGGACGCCCGGCCGGTGGTCACGCGGGGGTGAGGAACTCCAGCCGGTTGCCGTTGTTGTCGTGGGTGTGGAACCGGCGGTAGCCGGGGAAGTTTTCGTCCCAGACGATCTCGTATCCGGCGGCGATCACGCGCTCGGCGAGGACGTCGAGCTCCCGGACGAGGATGCCCGGGTGGGCCTTGCGCTGAGGAGCGAAGTCCTTCTCCACTCCCAGGTGGATCTCCACGGAGTCGGCGCGCACCCACAAGCCACCGCGCGCGGCCAGGACCGGGGGCTTGGGGATCTCGACGAAGCCGAGGACGTCCACGTAGAAGGCCCGGCCGGCGTCCTCTTCACCCGGGGGCATGGAGATCTGGACGTGGTGCAGCCCGAAGCCGAGTCCGGTGGCGGTGTCGGGGGCGGGAGTGGGTGTGGTCATGGGTACCTCTCTCGTGGTTTCGGGGGATCGCTTCTTCGGAGGGGTCTGTGTCAGTCCAGCGCCGCGTTGCCCGCCCGGGCGCGGGCGAACACCTGGCGGAAGGCGGCAATCGCAAGGGTCAGCCAACAGGCTGCGGTCAGGAGCACCCACCCGACGGAGATCAGGACCGCGGCGGCCGGTGCGGCTGCCTCGACGCCACGCACCGCCGCCAGTCCGTGGGTGACCGGCAGGATCTGGGCGGCCCACTGGAGCGGGACCGGCCAGAACTCCACCGGGACCATCGCCCCGCAGATCGCGGTCGTAGACATCACCGCGACCGCGCTGATGACGTTGCGGGCCTCACCGAAGAGCAGCGCGGCCGCGCCGAGCACCAGGGTGAGGCAGTAGGTGCCCAGTACCGTCAGCAACACGATCCCGACCAGCACCGGCACCTGCCACCACGACCAGACGATCCCGAACAGGGGCGGCAGGGCCAGCACGGCGATCGATGTGGTGACCACCGCCGATGCGGGCTTTTGCAGACTGCGCCCGAAGAAGTGCAGCCCGGGCTCGACCGGGGAGGCGGCCAGCAGCCCCATAGTCCCCGCGTGACCGTCCCAGCAGGTGGAGGCCACCGCCATGGTCGTCTCGGTCACGCAGGTCATGATCGCGGCACCGAGAACGATGTACAGGGTGTACTCCGGGTCCGCGACGAGCAGGCCGATGGCGGTGTAGAAGACGACCTGGCACAGGAGCCGGACCAGCCAGCCGAACAGCCAGGTCTTCCACGTGTAGGAGTGGCGGAAGTCGGCCCGGGCGATGACCGCGCTCTGCCCCACCGTGCGCGCGGCCTGGACAGGAGTGATCACTGTTCTTGCCCTTTCAGTCGCGGGACAGGGTGCCCTCGGCACGGGCGCGCCGGAGGAATCGGACCAGGGTGAACGAGCCGAGGGCCAGAGCGGTCGCCCCCAGGGCGAGCACGGCGAACAGTCGCGGGACGAGCGACTCGACCGGTTCGGGCAACAGGGAGTCGCGGAACAGGTCGGCCGCCCAGGACAGGTACAGCACTCGGCTCACCCCTTCCACCCAGCCGGGGTAGAGCGCCACCGGCACCATCACCCCGGCCAGCAGGAACATGGGCATGGACAGGGTGTTCTGCACGATTCTGGCGTTGGGCGCCGCGATGAACAGCGCCGAGAGCGCGGTGGCGGTGGCGGCGGTGCCCAGGGCAGTGGCCACCATGGCCAGCACGAACACCACGGGGTGGTGCAGGGTGATCCAGTGGCCGAACCCCAGTCCGGCCACGGCGATGGCCAGCGCGAACGCGGGCAGCGATATGAGCATCGCACCGCACAGGCGGCCGAAGACCAGCGACGGCAGGGAAGCCGGCGAGGCCACCAGCGGCTCCAAGCGGCCGTTCTCCCGATCCTCGCTGATCATCTCCCCGGAGAACATCAGGGCCGCGGTCCACAGCGACATCAGGGTGGGGGCGACCACGGCGTAGGCGGCCAGGTCCGCACGCCCCGAGTACAGCACCATCGACATCAGGATCGCCGTGGTGAACGGGGTCCCGACCAGGGTGAAGTAGGTGTCCGTACTGCGGGACATCGCCCGGGTCTGGAAACCGAACCCCAGGCTGAAGGAAGTCAGTAGGCGCCTCACGTGTCGACCGCCATCCCCCGTCCGCCGACCAGGTGCAGGTACACCTCTTCCAGGCTCGGGCGGCTGAGGGAGACGTCGCGGACCTCGGCGTCGACCAGGGTGCGCTGCACTGCAAGCGTGGCTTCCGGGGCATCGGTCTCCACCCGTGTCACCCCGCCCTCGGCATCGGTCACCGAGACCACCCCGGGCAGTGCGGCGAGCCGCTCCCGCACCGGCACCGGCACGTCGCGGACGTCCACGCGCTCGTAGGCGGAGACGAGGTCTCCGACGGTCTGCGGGGTCTCGGTCATGACCAAGCCGCCCTGGTCGATGAGGGAGACGCGGTCGCTGAGCGCGGCGGCCTCGGCCATGTCGTGGGTGGTCATGAGGATGGTGGTGCCGTGGCCGCGCAACTCGCCTACCAGGGCCCGGAAGTCGCGGGCGGCCACCGGGTCCATACCGACGGTCGGTTCGTCCAGGATCAGCACGCCGGGGTCGGAGACCAGGCCTCGGGCCAGGTGCAGGCGCTGCTTCATGCCCCGGGAGAAGCCGCCGACCCTCTCCTTGGCCCGGTCGGCCAGGCCCACCCGTTCCAGGAGCTCCTCGACCCGCTTGCGCCGCCGGGCCCTGCCCAGCCCGTACACCGAGGCCCAGAAGTTGAGGTTCTGGCGTGCGGTGAGGCGGTCGTAGGCGCCTTTGTCGCCGCCGAACACGATCCCGAGCGAGCTCTTCACCTTTGCGGTGCGGGTGACCACGTCGTGGCCGAGCACCCGGACCGTGCCCGAGGTGGGGAGCAGGACCGTGGAGATGATCTTGCACAATGTGGTCTTGCCCGCCCCGTTGGGGCCGAGGAGTCCGTGCACCTCGCCCTCGGGGATATCGAGGTCGACGCCGCGCAGGGCCTCCAGATCGTCACCCCCCTTGCGCTGGTAGACGCGTCTGAGGCCGGAGATCTCGAGGGCACTCACGTGCTTGCTCCTCCATGGGGTGGGGTGCGGGGGCCGGGGGCGGGAACGGCAGCGGCCCCATCCTTCCCGTCCCGGCCGACACCCACAACGCGTTTTCGAGTCGCGCCGCGAAGCGTTGTGTCCACCGCCGATCCGGCGAACTGTCCGAGGGAACCGGGACGATGGCTGCTCCCGTCCGCACAGCCTCGCTCAGGAGCACCCCGTGACCGATACCGACGACCTCCGCTGCGCCTGGGCCCGGGACACCTCCGAGCTGATGGCCGCCTACCACGACACGGAATGGGGATGCCCCTCGCACGACGACCGCTACCTGTTCGAGATGCTCGTTCTCGAGGGCGCCCAGGCAGGTCTGTCCTGGTCCACGGTGTTGAACAAACGCGAGAACTACCGGCGGGCCCTGGACGGCTTCGACCTCGAGCGGATCGCCTCCTACGGGCAGACCGAAACGGAGCGGTTGCTCGCCGACCCGGGGATCATCCGCAACCGGCTCAAGATCGCCTCTGCGGTACGCAACGCCCAGGCCTTCCTGCGAGCGTGCGAGGCATTCGGGAGCTTCGATGCGTACCTGTGGGAGTGGGTGGACGGAACACCGGTGGTCGGCCGCTGGAACGAACCCGGGCAGGTACCCGTCACCACCGAGCTCTCGGACCGGCTGAGCCGCGACCTCAAGCGGAGGGGATTCAACTTCGTCGGGAGCACGATCGTCTACTCGTACCTCCAGGCCACCGGGCTGGTCGAGGACCACCTGACGGGCTGCCCCGCCAAGCCCGCCTGAGTACTCTCCGTGGCGAACCGAACCTTCCCGTACACTGTACTGTACAACCTACGAAGGGCAGGACCATGACCTATCTCGTCACCGGGGCGACCGGCACCGTCGGGAGCGAAATCGTCCGTCAACTCGTGGACGCGGGGCATCCCGTACGTGCGCTCACCCGGGACCCGGCACGGGCCCTCGCTCAGGGGAACGTGCCCGACGGCGCGGAAGCGGTCCGCGGTGACCTCACCGACCCCGAATCGGTCCTGCCCCACCTGAAAGGTGTGGTCGGCCTGCACTTGATCACCTTCGGCGGGGACGACTTCGGCCCGCTGGAGACCGGCCCCCGCCTGGCCGAACTGGCCGAGGCCGCGGGCGTGCGCCGGGTGACGGTACTGTCCGACTTCTACGAAGGCGGTGTCCAGGAGGCCCTGCGCACGAGCGACCTCACCTGGACCTTCCTCAACCCGGTCGAGTTCATGGCCAACCTCCGCGACCACTCCGAGGAGGTCCGCACCGAAGGCGTACTGAGGTCAGCGGACGACCACCCGAGCGCCATGGTGCACGAGGCCGACATTGCCGCGGTGGCGGTCACCGCCCTCACCGAGGAGGGCCACGGCGGACAGACGTACCTGATCAGCGGCCCTGAAGCACTCACCCCCACGGAGCAGGCCCAACAGTTGTCCACTGCGACCGGTCAGGAGGTCACCCCGGTCCAGCTCTCCCTCGAGGAGACCGCCCAGCGCATGCGCGCCCAGGGGCACGACGAGGAATACGTGGCCTTCGCCGTGGACCTGGCCGCCAACCCCCCTGAGGTGGGCAGCCAGGTCCAGGACACCGTCGAGCGCGTGACCGGCAGGCCCGGGCGCACCTTCGCCCAGTGGGCCGAGGAGCACGCGGCGGAGTTCCGGCCCGAAGGCTGAGCGGCCCCGGCAGGCACCTGCGGGCACCCTGCTGGCCACGGCAGGTACTCGGTGCGGCATCCCCGGACACCCCCGTGGGCACCGGGTCCACCGCTCCCCGGAACAAGGGCTGTGGCACTCCCGTCGGCCCTGGTGCTTGGCTACGGTGACGCCATGACCACAGACCAGCCGCGCGGAGCGGCAGCCGTCATCACCAACAGCCGCGGCGAGTACCTGCTCCACCTGCGCGACAACATCCCCGGCATCGCCTGGCCCGGACACTGGGGTGTCCTCGCCGGTGGCTGTGAGGAGGGCGAGCCCCCCAGGGAGACCATCGTCCGGGAACTCCAGGAGGAGGCCGGGCTGGCCGTCGACGGACTCACCGAACTGTGCGAGGCCCTCGACAGCCGCGGCTCCGGACAGCTCCTCACCTTCTTCACCGCCACCTGGGACGGCGACGCCCGGGCCCCGCACCTCACCGAAGGCCAGAAGCTCGACTGGGTCGCCCCCGAGCAACTGGGCACTCTGCTGATGCCTGACCTCCTCCGCGAGGTTCTGGAGCACCAAGGCACCAAGCCCCTCTGACCCGGCCTCCTCCAGCGCCCCCGGCTAGGCGCCTCCTCCTGGTGGCTCACGAACCGGCCTCCCCCGCAGACCTCCGGCGGGCCGCACAGTCACCGCCGACCCAACAACCTCGGCTTCCTTCGCCCTCAACCCCTAGCCCCCACCGCCCTTGGCGACCGATCCCCTGACCTGCCCAGACAAGAAATCCCAGAAAACTTTATGCCATAAGGAATCATCGCCCCGGGCCGCGCATTCCCTTATTCGTACGCTGTACTGTACGTAGTACGAACCGGGAGGACCCCCTATGGCACGGGCAACATCCACACCGACACGGGCAACGGCACCCTCACCGACAGCGGTGAGCGCACGGGGGCTCGGCAGGAGGTTCAAGGACAAGTGGGCTCTGCGCGGGTTCGACCTGGAGGTCGGCCGGGGAAGCGTCCACGGCCTGCTCGGACCCAACGGGGCCGGGAAGTCGACGGCCGTCCGCGTACTCACGACCCTGCTCCGGCCCCATGAAGGCGCGGCCGAGGTCGCCGGGCACGACGTGGCCGCCCAGGGACCCCAGGTCCGCTACCGGATCGGGCTGGTCGGCCAGCACGCCGCCGTCGACGAGATCCTCAGCGGACGCCAGAACCTGGAGCTCTTCGGCCGCCTGTACCACCTGGGCGGCCGCGCGGCCGCCCGCAGGGCCGACGAACTCCTGGAGCGCTTCGGCCTGACCGACACCGGCAAGCGGCCGGTCAGCACCTACTCCGGCGGAATGCGCCGCAGGCTCGACCTGGCCGCCGGGATGATCCTCAGCCCGCCCGTCATGTTCCTCGACGAGCCCACGGTCGGCCTCGACCCGCGCGGCCGCGACGAGGTCTGGTCCGCGGTGCGCGGCCTGGTCGGCGGGGGCACCACCGTCCTGCTCACCACCCAGTACCTGGAGGAGGCCGACCAGCTGGCCGACCGCGTCTCGGTGATCGACACCGGCCGGGTGATCGCTGAGGGCACACCCTCGGAGCTCAAGGGCCGGATCGGCGGTGACCGGATCGACGTGGTCCTGCGCGACGAGCACTCCCTGGACGAGGCCGCCGCCCTGGTGGAGAGGGCCACCGGCCACAGCGTCCGGATCGAGAGGAAGGAACGCCTGCTCAGCGCCGAGGTCGACGACCGTGCGGCCGCCCTGACCCGGGCCGTGCGCGCCCTGGACGACAGCCGTGTGGCCGTGGCGGACGTCGTCCTGCGCCAGCCGACCCTCGACGAGGTCTTCCTGCACCTCACCGGCGCCGACCAGTCCACCGGAACGGACCAGCCAACCGCTACCGACCAGTCCCGAGCGACCAAGACGGAGGCAGGCCGATGAACGACGTCCACCACCCCGCGAACGCGACCGGCACCGTCCCGCCCGTTCCGGCGCCACCCGCCGTCTCCGGTCCCTTGGCCCGCCTGGGCTGGGCCGCCGCCGACGGCTGGACCGTCGCCCGGCGCGATGTCACCCACTGGCTGCGCCAGCCCTGGGAACTGCTCTTCGGGCTGCTCTTCCCGGTCCTCATGGTGCTGATGTTCGTCTACCTGCTCGGCGGTGCCATGTCGGTGCCCGGCGGCGGGGACTACACCGAGTACCTCATGCCCGGCATGTTCGCGATGGTCATGGTGTTCGGCCTCGGTGAGACCGCCACCGCCGTGACCACGGACTCCACCCGAGGGGTCACCGACCGGTTCCGTTCGATGCCCATGGCCTCCTCGGCCGTGGTCGTGGGCCGCTGCCTGGCCGATATGCTCCGCTCCACGATCACGCTGGTCATCCTGATCGGTTTCGGGATGCTCGTCGGCTGGCAGTGGCACGGCGGCGCCGCCGCTGCCCTGGCCGGGTTCGGGCTGCTGCTCCTGCTGCGGTTCGCCTTGGTGTGGCTCGGGATCTACGTGGGCCTGCTCATGCGCGGCCAGGGCGGCATCGCCGTCATCCAGACCCTGGAGTTCCCGATCGGGTTCCTGTCCAACGCGTTCGTGGCCACCGCGACCATGCCGGTGTGGCTGGGCACGGTCGCCGATTGGAACCCGATGTCGTCCACCGTGGCGGCAGCACGTGAGCTGTTCGGCAACCCGGCAGTGACCGGCGACAGCTGGATCACGCAGAACGCCCTGCTCATGGCGGTGGTCTGGCCGTTGCTGCTGGTCGCGGTGTTCGCGCCCCTGTCCGTGCACCGGTACCGGAACCTCAGCGGCTGACCTCTGCCCCGCACGCTCCCGCACGCGGCGCGCCCGGCGGTCCGGCCCTCGTCGGCCCGGTCACGGATCGCGTGTGGGAGCGGCGTTCCCCGGGCGTACACTGGCCCGTACGCCCTACGGCCCCAGTACCAGGACGGTCCGATGCCCCCGCAACCCAACAAGAGCGGCGACCCCGCGCGCAGCCTGGCCCTGCTGTGGCGCACCCAGGAACCCTCGAGCCGCCGCCGGGGCAAACCCGGTCTGAGCGTCGACCGGATCGTGCAGGCCGCCACCGAGCTGGCCGACTCCGAAGGGCTCACCGCACTCTCGATGCGCAAGGTGGCCGAAGCACTGGACGTGGGCACGATGTCGCTCTACACCTATGTCCCGGGCAAGGGCGAGCTCATCGACCTGATGGTGGACGCCGCCTACACCGACCTGGACACCGGCGACCGCTCCGGCACCTGGCGGGAACGGCTCCGGCGGATCGCCCACGGCAACCGCAAGCTGTACATCCGCCACCCGTGGATGCTCCAGACCGTCACGGTACGCCTCCTCGGCCCGAACCTCATCGCCAAGTACGAACACGAGCTCTCGGCCGTGGACGGGCTCGGCCTGACCGAGGTCGAGATGGACTCGACGGTCAGCCTGGTCAACGGTTACGTGGAGAGCACGGTCCGAGCGACCTTGGGCGCCGACCAGGTGGCGCGCGAGTCCGGCATGGACGACGAGGAGTGGTGGCGCACCTATGACCCGCTGCTGGCCGCCCTGGTGGACAGCACGCAGTACCCGACCGCCTCCCGTGTGGGTACCGCCGTCGGCCAAGCGCACCAAGCCGTCTACGACCCCGAACACGAGTTCTCGTTCGGCCTTGACCGGGTCCTCGACGGCGTGCAGGTCCTGGTCGACTCCCGCTCCACCGCCTCGGGCTCCGAACCGGACGAGTAGCCTGGAACTTTTCGGGCGGCTGGCGCGCCCCAACAGGCAGACCTACCCCGGGAGCTGTCGCGGATGTTCCTCACCTTCCTGCTCTGTGCCGTCGCCGCCTTCTTCTGCTGGCGCTTCTACGCCCGTCACGCGCGGCAGCGCCGTGCGCTCATCGCGGAGATCGACGAGGTCCGCGGGCGCTTCGAGGAGCCCGGTATGCGGTTGCTCCGCCTGCTCGAGTCCCTGGAACGCGACCTGGTGCTCATCCGCGGCGGGCACGTCGCCGAGGAGGCCGCCGAGATCATCGGGGACGACGAGGTACTGCGCGAGGCCGAGGAACTAGCGAGCCGGCACGCGGAACTCACCAAAGAACTCTCCGAGCACGGGCACAGCCACAGCCGCCGCGACCTGCGGGAGAGGGAGGAGTCCTGGCGGGAGCTGGCGGAGGCCGTCGGGGATTTCCTCCCGCGGCTCCAAGCGGAGGAGGCCCGTCTGGCGGCGGTGATCGCCCGGACGGGGCGCTTGCCCGCGCGAATGCAGGACGCGGACCGCCTCATGGGCGAGGTGGAGGCAGCGGGCGCCGCCGGGGAGGAGCGGGGTTTCGTCGTACACGGAGAGCTCACGGTGCTCTCCGACTCCGCCGAACGCCTCAGGGAGATCCGGTCGCTGGTCGACGGGCGGCGGCTCGTAGCAAGCGAGGAACCGCTCACCGCACTGCTCGGGGACCTCTCCGGCGCCAAGGCGGCGCTGCGCACCCTGGAACAGCGGAGGGAAGCCCTCTCCGAACGCGAGGCCGTCCTTCGGGGGGCGCTCGGGCGCCTGCACCGGCAACGCGACGAGGCTGAGGCGGTCCACCGCACCTTGGTCGCGGACTTCGCCCACGAGATCGGGCAGGACATGGGCGCGCGCATGGCGGCGGGCGCATCCGAGCTGACCGCCGCGGAACGGCACCTGGACGTCCTGGCGGCCGAGTTGAACAGCGCCGACGTGCACGGGGGCGAGGCCGCGGCGGAGGCCGCCGAGGCGGCTCAGGAACGGGCCGAAGAGGCCTTCGCCGCCCCGGCCGAGCGGCGGGACCGGGTCCGGGAGCTCAGCCGGACGCTGCCGGGATACCGGCGCTCCGGCATCGAGCACGCGGGGCGGATCGAGGCCCAGGCGCAGGAGTCCGAGGAGACCCGTCCGATCGTGCCGGTGGCGGTCCTGCTGCGGGAGCAGATGGAACGCTTGGACATGAGCTCGGAGAAGCCCGCCTGGCTCACCCTCGAACTGCGTGTCGCCGAGGTGGGCGCGTCCCTGAACCAGCTGGAGAGCGCCGTGCAGGAGGTGGCGCAGGCTGTGCGCTCCACCCGGGCGGAGCTCCGCCGCAAACTCGCAGCCGCCCGCAGGGTCGGCGACCCGTACGACCCGCGGGCCGAACGGATCGCCGCGGGTGTGACGTCCGTGGTCAGGGCCGCTGCCAAACGCCCCGCTCCCTGATCCGTCGCCTCTGCTGCTCCGCGGCCCCGGTGTCGCGCCCGCCCCGACCGGTGAGGCTGTCGGCGATCCTCTCCCGCTGGGCCAGCTCGTGCTGGTCGTCGTACTTGAACTTGGCGGCGGCCTCCTCCACGTGCAGGACCAGGCCGCGGATCCCGGAGAGCATGCGGCCGTACGGCGGGCCGTCGGGGGTGACGTCGGCGTGGTCGCCGTCGGGCTGGAAGTGGGCGAGCTGCCGCGCGAGCAGGTCGGCCTTGGCCCGGGGTTCGTCGAGGATCTCGGCCCGGCAGGTGAACCGCACCGCCGAGTAGTAGCTGGTGGGAACCCCGTCGCGCGGCTCGGTGCCGGGTTTGGCCCGCCAAGGGCCAGGGATGAAGGCGTAGTCGTCGATCACCGTGAAGGTGACCGGATCGCCGTCTCCGAGTGCCCGCCACACCGGGTTCGGGCGGGCCAGGTGGACGAGGAGGGCACCGGGTACCGGGGCGGCGTGGGTGGGTACGACGACGGGCGGTCCTCCGTCGGCCCCGTTGACGGCGAGCTGTCCGAAGTCCCTGCCCTGGGCGATCCACCCCCGCCACTCCTCGTCGCTGACCGCGGCGTCCCAGGGATGGATGAGCATGACAAAACCTCCCGTATGAATATGCGAAATACTACATACTCTTACGGGAGGTTTCCAGTGGTCATCCCGCCCGAAACAGGGGCGGACACGCGAATCAGGGGCGCAGGGCCGCTGCCTGCCTGGAGAGTTCGGTGATCTCGTCCCAGCGCCCCTCCGCGACCAGGGAGGCGGGGGTCAACCAGCTGCCGCCGACACAGCCCACGTTCGACAGGGCGAGGTAGTCCGCGGCGGACTCGGCGGTGATCCCCCCGGTCGGGCAGAACCGGAGTTGCGGCAGCGGCCCGGTGAGGGACTTCAGGAACTTCGCCCCGCCCGACGCCTCCGCGGGGAAGAACTTGAGCTCCGTCAGGCCCAGCTCCAGAAGAGCCATCGCCTCGGACACCGTGGCCACCCCCGGCAGGGACGGCAGACCGGTGTCGGCCATCGCCCGGGCCAGGTCGGGCGTGCACCCGGGACTGACCAGGAAGCGTGCCCCCGCCTTGGCCGCCGCGTCGGCCTGCTCGCGGTCGACGACGGTTCCCGCGCCCACCACGGCCTCGGGAACCTCCTCGGCGACGCGTTCGATCGCGGACAGGGCCGCCGGGGTCCGCAGGGTCACCTCGATGCCCGGCAGGCCGCCCGCCACCAGGGCGCGGGCGATCGGCACGGCGTGCTCGACGTCGTCGACCACCACAACGGGCATCACCGGGGCAAGGGCGAGGACGTCCTCACCGGTACGGGGGATCGTCGTCATGACTGTCTCCAAAAGGTCGGTCCTGCGGGGGTCGGTGCAGTGCGGGTCGGTACGGGGTGATGGCGGGGGCGCCGCCGACGCGTGGCGTTCGGTGGCGCCCCAAAGGCTCGAGCATCCGGAGAACAGCGCTACGCGCCGAAGACTCCGGCACCGGTCTCGGCCGGGCCGACCGACCCGCGCAGGGCGGCGAACAGCTCGCGCCCGGTACCCGTGGAGGAGTCCACCGTGGGACGGGCGTCCTCGCGGTCGCCGAGGTCGGCCAGGACCTCCAGTGTCCCCCGGACCGCGTCCAAACGGATGGGGTCGCCGTCGCGGACCTTCGCCAGCGGCCCGCCCGCGTCGGCCTCGGGCGAGACGTGGATGGCCGCGGGCACCTTGCCCGAGGCACCGGACATCCGGCCGTCGGTCACCAGCGCGACCTTCTGCCCTTGGTCCTGGAGGACGGCCAGCGGCGGGGTGAGCTTGTGCAGCTCGGGCATGCCGTTGGCGCGCGGCCCTTGGAAGCGCACCACCGCGACGAAGTCGCCGGTCAGCTCACCGGCGGTGAAGGCGGCCTGGAGCTCGGCCTGGTCGCCGAAGACCTTGGCGGGGGCTTCCACCACGTGCCGTTCCGCCGCCACCGCGGACACCTTGATCACGGCGCGCCCGAGGTTGCCCTCGAGCATGCGCAGGCCGCCGTCGGGGGCGAAGGGGTCCTCGACACCGCGCAGCACCGTCTTGTCCGCACTCTCCTCGGGACCGTCCACCCAGGTCAGCACGCCGTCGTCCAGCTGGGGGACCTGGCGGTAGCGGTTCAGGCCGGGGCCGGCGACGGTGCTGACGTCCTCGTGGAGGAGTCCGGCGTCGAGCAGGGTGCCGATGAGGTAGGCCATGCCGCCCACCTCGTGGAACCGGTTCACGTCCGCGGACCCGTTGGGGTACATGCGCGTGAGCAGCGGCACGGCTTCGGAAAGGGCGGCGAAGTCGTCCCAGGTGAGCTGGATGCCGGCGGCGCGGGCGATGGCGACGAGGTGCAGCGTGTGGTTGCTGGAGCCGCCGGTGGCCAGCAGGGCGACCACCGCGTTGACGATCGCCTTCTCGTCGACCTGCTCTCCGACCGGGGTGTGGTGCTCGGTGAGGGCGGTCTGACCGAGGACGCGCCGTCCCGCCTCCTCGGTCAGGGCCTCGCGCAGCGGGGTGCCGGGCTGTTCGAAGCTGGCGCCGGGCAGGTGCAGGCCCATGACCTCCATGAGCATCTGGTTGGAGTTGGCGGTGCCGTAGAAGGTGCAGGTGCCGGGCGAGTGGTAGGACTCGGACTCGGCCTGGAGCAGCTCGCGGCGGTCCACCTTACCCTGCGCGAACTCCTGGCGGACCCGCGCCTTCTCCTTGTTGGGCAGGCCGGAGTGCATGGGGCCGGCGGGCACGAACGCCACGGGCAGGTGGCCGAAGGAGAGCGCGCCGATCAGCAGGCCGGGCACGATCTTGTCGCACACGCCGAGCATGAGGGCGCCGTCGAACATGTCGTGGGACAGGGCCACGGCGGAGGCCATCGCGATGACGTCCCGGCTGAACAGGGAAAGCTCCATGCCGGCGCGGCCTTGGGTGATGCCGTCGCACATGGCGGGCACGCCGCCCGCGAACTGCGCGACGCCGCCAGCCTCGGAGACCGCCTTCTTGATCACCGCCGGGTAGGTCTCCAGCGGCTGGTGGGCGGAGAGCATGTCGTTATAGGCCGAGACGATCGCCAGGTTGGGTGTGACGTCACCGGCCAGGGAGAGCTTGTCGCCCACCCCGCAGGCGGCGAAGCCGTGTGCGAGGTTGGCGCAGCCCAGGGCGGTCCGGGTCGGACCCTCCCCCACCGCCTCGCGGATGCGGGAGAGGTAGGCGGAGCGGGTCTCGGCGCTGCGTTCGGCCAGTCGTCGGGTGACCTCGGCGACGACGGGGTGGGTGCTGCCACCGGAGTTCCTTGCATCCGGGGTTCCGCTGCCGGGGGTACCGGTGTCCGGGGCGCTGGTTCCCGGTGTGCCGTCGGCCGGGTTGCTGGGGGTGTGCGCGGTCATGGCTGCTCCTCTTCGTGCCACGTGCGGCCGGTTCGGCCGATGAGCCGGTGTGCGCCAGCGGGGCCGGCGCTACCGGCGGCATAGGCCTCCGGTGCGGTGCTGAGGCCGTTCCAGGCCTCGATGATCGGGTCCACCCAGCGCCACGCGGCCTCGACCTCGTCGCGGCGCATGAAGAGGGTGGAGTCCCCGGCCAACACGTCCATCAGCAGCCGCTCGTAGGCCTCGGGTGAGCGGGTGGCGAACGTGTCGGCGAAGCTCAGTTCCAGCGGGACCGGACGCAACCGCAGCGCTCCGGCTCCGGGGGTCTTGGTCAGCATGGTGAGGTGTATGCCCTCGTCCGGCTGGAGCCGGATGACGAGGCTGCCCGAGCCGGAGACCGATCCGGATCCGGGGAAGATGGTGTGCGGGACGTCGCGGAAGCGGATGACGATCTCGGAGCGGGCGTGCGACATGCGCTTGCCGGTGCGCAGGTAGAAGGGGACCCCGGCCCACCGCCAGTTGGCGACCTCGGCGCGCAGGGCCACGAACGTCTCGGTGGTGCTCCTCTCCGAACCGCCCGCCTCGTCCAGGTAGCCGGCGACCTCGTCGCCTTGGACCGTTCCACGGGTGTACTGGCCGCGCACGGTCTGTTCCGTGATGCGGTTGTCCGTGATGGGGCGCAGGGACTGGAGGACCTTGAGCTTCTCGTCCCGGACGGCCTCGCGGTCGTAGCTGGCCGGGGGCTCCATGGCGGTGAGGCAGAGCAGCTGCAGCAGGTGGTTCTGGACCATGTCGCGCATGGCCCCCGAGGTGTCGTAGTAGCCCCGACGACCGCCCACGCCCACGGTTTCGGCCGCGGTGATCTGCACGTGGTCGATCCACCGGGAGTTCCACAGGGGTTCGAGGAAGACGTTGGCGAACCGCAGGACGAGCAGGTTCTGCACGGTCTCCTTCCCCAGGTAGTGGTCGATCCGGTAGGTGCGCGACTCGTCGAAGACCGCACCGACCTCGTCGTTGATCGCCTTGGCGGATTCCAGGTCCCGCCCGAGGGGCTTCTCCATGACGACGCGGGACTCCGGGGTGACCAGACCGGCCTCATGGAGTCCTTGGCAGATGGCGCCGGAGATCATCGGCGGCACCGCGAGGTAGAAGACGCGGTCGCGGCCGGGGGTGAGCGCGGCGGCGAGGTCGTCCCAGCCGCCGGTGTTCCCGCCGACGTCCACGGTCACGTGGCTGAGGCGGCCCAGGAAGCGGCGCATGACCTCTGGCTCGGCGACCTGGACGGCGCGGTGGCCGCGGACGGCGGAGTCCGTCTTGTCCCTCAGGTCGGCGTCGGTGAGCCCGTCCCTGGAGACCGTGATCACCCTGGTGCCCCCGTCCAGGTGGCCGTCGCGGTCCAGGAGGTAGAGGGAGGGGAGGAGTTTACGCATGGACAGGTCACCGGTACCGCCGAAGACCACCAGATCGGTGGGGCGGGGCGCGGGCTGCTGCGGCATTCGGTTCGCTCCTGCGGAGTGGAAGAGGTGATGCGCGACGGGGGGCTGCCGAGGACGGGCGGACGGCGCTGCACGCACATGGGACACAGCGGTCCTGGAACACAGCGGTCCTGGGCTCCGGGTCGTTGACCGGAGGGTCATACGGCCCTGTTTCGACCTTAATCCCGCTATGGTAAAAATCCAAGCACACTTCAGAACATTAATTTACATAAGTGAACGGCCTTCGAGGCGCCCAGCTGAGTGAATGGTTCAATGAGGCATGGCCAGAACCCCCGGACGCTTGTCCTCCACAGCCACCAGCGGCCACATCCTGGAGATGATCCGCACCGGCAGCGCCACCAACAGGTCGGAGATCGCCCGCACGACGGGGCTCTCCCGCCCATCAGTCGCCCTGCGGGTCACCGAGCTGATGAACCACGGACTGGTGACCGAGGGAACCCGGGCCGTCTCCAGCGGCGGGCGGCCGCCCACACTCCTGGAGTTCAACGCGTCCTCCGGACTGATCCTCACCGGGGCCCTCGGTATGGCCCGCAGTCAGGCCGCCGTGTGCGACCTCGACGGACGGGTACTCCTGCGCACCCCCGGATCCCCCGACATGGAGCAGGGCCCCGACGCCACGGTTCCCTGGCTGCTGGATACCTGGGCCGAGCAGGTCGCCGAACTGGGCCGTTCACCGGAGGACGTCCGGGGCGTGGGCATCGGCCTGCCGGGCACGGTGGAGTTCCACACCGGGCGGGCCGAGGACCGCCCCTTCCTCGGCAAGTGGGCGGGTGTGGCCCTGGCCCCGATGATCGCCGAGCGCTTCCCCGCCCCCGTGATGGTCGACAACGACGTGAACGTGATGGCGCTGGGCGAGCACATCGCCGGCGGGCACGGGCACACCGACGACATGGTGTTCGTGAAGGTCTCCACCGGGATCGGCGCCGGGCTGGTCTCCGGCGGCAACCTGCTGCGCGGCGCGCTCGGCGCGGCAGGCGAGCTCGGCCACACACCCGTGCGCGACGGGGGCGGACTGCCGTGCCGGTGCGGCAACACGGACTGCCTGGAAGCCGTGGTGGGCGGTCGCCGTCTGCTGATGAGCGCCGCTGAACAGGGCCGGGAGGTCTCGGGGCTCAAGGAGCTGGTGGCGCTGGCCAAGGAGAGCGACCCGGTGGCGGTCACCCTGGTGCGCGGGGCCGGACGCCGCCTGGGTGAGGCCCTGGCGGGCGCCGTCAACCTGCTCAACCCGGAAGTGATCGTGCTCGGCGGCGACTTGTCCGAAGCCTACGACCACCTGGTGGCGGGGGTGCGCGAGGTGATCTTCCAGCAGTGCACCGCCCTGGCCACCCGCCAGCTGCGGATCGTTTCGAGCACCCTCTGGGACGACGCCGGCGTACGCGGCTGCGCGGCCATGGTCAGCGAGGAGATCATGTCACCGGAAGCCGTGAACAAGATCCTGGCCGGCTAGACAGCGGCGCCGAGGGTCACGCGGGCCACGGTGAGCGCTGGGTGGCCGAGGTGGCCGGGGGGAGCGGCCGGGCCCGGTGATCCGCATGGCCGGAGGAGGCCACGGCCCACAAGGACGGGAGCGTTTATCGGCCCCGGGGGCGGGCAAGCGGTACATAAGGGCGAAGTGTCGACAATACCCTCGATCCGCACTGACCTGCGATGGCGCCGTTTCCGCGAGCGCCCTGATTGTCATGACACTTGACAAGAAGTACCGAACTGCCGAATAGTCACGCACCCGAGTACCACCCGTCACCCCCGCACACCCCCGTCACCCCGTGGCCATGACCCGTGCGGTCCACCGCCCGGAAAGGTCTCCCGTGGAAATCGACACCCCCATTGTGTTCGCCCTCTTGCTGGGCGCCGGTATCAGCCTCGTCACCAGCGCTGCTGTCACCGCCCTGCACGCCGCGCAGATCCGCCGCGCCGAGCTACGCTCCACGAACCGCAGCTCCGCACGCAACCTCACCAGCGTCTTCATAGCGGAACGCGACGGCGACGGCGAGACCTCCGACTTCCTGCGCGACGCGGAGATCACGGTCATGTCGATGACCGACCGCAAGACCCGTGAGCGCCTCGCCGGGGTCCTCCGCCTGCTGCGCGAACACGATCTCCCCGAAGTCCAGCAGCTGAGCGGGATCAACGCCGCCACCGCCAAGCGGGTCCTGTGCGACCACGCCCTCGACATCCTCGGTGCGCACCTGCGCTCGGAGCGCCTGCCCGAGGTTCCCTCCGTGATGCGCAAGATGCTGAGCGTGGAGGGCGAGGCCCTGAGCATCCACTCCGGCGAGGCCCCGAAGCCCAGCGCACCGATAGAGAAGAGTTCGGTCACCCAGCGCCCCCGCCACACCGGCACCGGCACCGGCACCGGCACCGGCAAGGGCACCGGCTCCACCACCCGCAAGTCCACCAAGGCCGCCAAACCCGCCCCGAAGCCGTCGGGCAAGAGCGGCGGCCGCACCACCGGCACCGCCACCGAAGAGCCCACGAAGGAGAGCGCCTTCTGGGACGACTGATCCCGAGAAGAGGCGACATCGCTGGATTTTTACACCAGACCGCGCGCCAGCACTGAGAACCCGCGTTTCAGCGGCGGGTCAGAAGTGATTCTTGTGGGCACAGATGAGAAAATCGGGCACGAAAGCCTCAGCAGTCTGACACCCGGCGAAGGAATTGTGCGGCGCAATTGTGGTCAGGAACCGCGCGCATGGACAACCCGAGCGCGCACTCGGCGAGAACTTCACCTAGGATCGCTGCCACGCGCAGGTTCCGGTGTCTTCGGCAACCCCTGTACGCCGCTGCCCCCGCCTTCCCCACGAATGCGGCAAGCCCCCTCGGTGACTTTCCGGTCGGGATTCCGGACCGCCCGCGCGCATCCCCTGCGCGACCTCCGCCCTCCCCTGGAGACGGACGCGTGGCCCGCACGGGTCGGTGTCCGGCCGTTGGTGCGCCCAGCCGTCCGAACTCACCGAGATTGTCACGATGCCCGCTGACGAGAACTCCGCCGACCCCGGCGAGGACCACGCCCGAGACGAGACACCGGACCGCCCCGAGCCAGAGAGCCCAGAAGACCCGGAGAGCGCGGGGGAACCCGACACCGTCGTCATCGACACGGGCCAACCGGTAGAGACGTCCGGGGGCGCGGGAACAGGCTCCGAGGCCGAGGAAGCGCCGAACGGCGAACCGGCTCAAAGTCCAGCCGACGAGTCCGCCCAAGAGGCCGAGGACGTCGAGAACACCGAGGACATCCAGGCATCAGGGGACACGGAGGTGGCCGAGGGCGCTCAGGCGTCAGGTGACACCGAGAATTCAGGCGACACCGAGAAACCGGAGGATGCTGAGAAAGCCGGTGACGCCGAAGAGGCGGGGGTAGGCGGCACCGGGACCGGAGCGGCCGTGCGGACCAAGCGCAAGCGGCGCAGGCGCAGGGTGGTCCTGTGGGTCGCCGCCAGCCTGGCGCTGATCATGTGCGCCGGAGCCGCCACCGCGTACGGGTACTACCACTTCCTGCGCTCCGGCATGGTGCAGCACGACATCGACTCCCTGCTCGCCGATGAGGAGCGGCCGGAGAAGATCAACGACGCGGTCAACGTCCTCTTCATCGGGTCGGACGGCTACGAGGAGGACAGCCCCGCCTACACAGAGGAGTTCGAGGGCGAGCGCTCCGACTCCCTGATGCTCGCGCACATCTCACCGGACAACCGGGTCTCGGTGATCAGTTTCCCGCGTGACTCGCTGGTGCAGCTCCCGGAGTGCGACGCCTACGGCCAGACCGACGGCACCTACGGCTACTTCGGCATGATCAACTCCGCGCTGTACCACGGCGGACCGCCCTGCGTGCTCAAGACCGTCGAGACCCTCACCGATATCCGGGTCGACCACTTCGTCCACCTGAGCTTCGCGAGCTTCCGAGACGTCGTGGACGCCATCGGCGGCGTGGAGATGTGCATTCCGGAGCCGATGGAGGACGACCGCGCCAACCTCGACCTCGATGAGGGCCAGCAGACCCTCGACGGCGAACAGGCCCTGTCCTTCGTCCGTGCCAGGTACGAGATCGGAGACGGCGGTGACATCGGCCGCATCGACCGGCAGCAGATGTTCCTCGCCGCCCTCGCCGACCAGGCGACCAGCAGTGACGTCCTCACCAGCCCGAGCAAGCTGAACGGCATCCTGCAGGCCGTGGCCCAGCACAGCGCCACCGACCGCGAACTGACCCTGGACCGCATGGTGTCCCTCGCGGTCACCATGGCCGACGTGGACCTGTCCGACATCGAGTTCCACACCGTGCCTTGGTATCCGGCGCCGTACGACCCCAACCGGGTCATGTGGAACGAGGAGGACGCCGCCGAGCTGTTCGAAGCGGTACGCGAGAACCGGCAGCCGCCCGAGCTGCTCGCCGCGGACGACTCCTCCACTCCCCAGGAGCCGCCGACGGACGCGCCGACCCCCGCGGACATGGAGGGCTTGGCGGAGGACGCCGAAGACGCGGACACGGACGGGGACGGGGCCGAGGACGTCGATGACAGTCCCTCCGCACGCGCGGGCGAGGGCCGGGACGCCACTTCCAACCCGTGCGACGACGGCCTCGGCTTCGGTACTGACGAGGACGACGAGTAGACACCGCACCGGAGCACGGCCGCTGAGGCCTCCGGGCCGGAGCACACGGGAGGCCCCCGCCGCGGCGAGGGCCTCCCGTCGTCCGTTCCGCTCATACGCCTCCCCGCCTCCGGCCCAGGGGTGTCGTCTCGGCCGGAGGAGAGGGAGGGTGCCTCGGGCGGCGGGGACGCGTCCCTCCCGCCGGTACGCGCCGGGAAACCCCCACAGTTCCCTCTGGCGCCTCGGTCAGCGGGGTGGTCCCGCTCACCGCCCGAGGCCGGGTGCGCCCACCACGACCGGTGGGCGCACGTTCTTGGTTAGAGAACCAGCAGGTCCTCGTCGCCCAGCAGCGGGGCGTCGCCCAGCAGGTCCTCGTCGCCCAGCAGCGGGGCGTCGTCCACCGGGAGCTCGTCCGCGAGGGGCAGCTGGTCGGTGTCGACCTCCGGCTCGCCCAGCTCGGGCAGACCGTCGACGCCGACCAGGTCACCGCCGGGGGTGTCGACGGCGCCGTCCAGCACGTCGGTCCCGACGGCGGACATCGGCAGGGTCTCGTCGAGTGCCAGGGGCAGGCCCAGCTCCCCAACCCCGTCCGTGACGTCCTCGACCGCGCCTTCGACATCGGGCTCGTCGGCACCGCTCATCGGCAGGGTCTCGTCGACGTCCTGGGGCAGCAGAGTCGTCAGCCCGCCCGTGAGGTCCGCGTTCTCACCCGTGTCGATCCCCACGGGGTCGCTCATCGGGACGGTTCCGCTGAGCTGGTCGAGGTCGATCTCGTCCAGCTCCACCAGGTGGGGGTTGGCCTCATGGAACCCGCTGTCGACGCGGCTGCCCAGTTCGGTGGCCGTGTCGTCGACGACGGAAGCGGTCTCGTCCAGACCGAGGGAGAGGTCGGAGTCGCTCATCGGCAGCGTCTGACCGCTGTCCAGACCCAGTCCGTCGAGCAGGCCCAGCCCGCCCAGCAGGTCGGACACCGGGTCGACGGAGCCGGAGCTGAGCGGCAGGGTCTCGGCGGTCTCGTCGAGGTCGAGCGGACCGACGGTGGTGGCGTTGTCCTCATCGGCTTCGATGGGGGTCTCAGCGGACACGCCGTCTCCGACGACCGTGCCAACGGTGTCAGCGGCGTCAGCGGGCCCGGAGTGGTGCTGCAGGTCGGGCTCAGCGGAGATCTCACCGGGCTCGACCTTGGCCAGGTCTCCGACGGGCGAGGTGACGCCTTCGGTCAGCAGGGACGGGGCCTGGCCCCCCAGGTCGCCCAGGGGGAGGCCGTCCGTGGCACCGCCGAGCGTGTCGGCCCCCGCGATACCAGCGCCGAGGGCGACGAATCCGGCGGTGCCGGCGGCCATCAGCATGGTCCGGGCGGAGGTGCGGGCGGTGTGGAACATGAGAGTCCTTCCGGGATGTGCGTGTGTTCGGTTCGGGGTGCGGCGGGGCGGGTGTCGTGCCCCGCCGCGGGGCGGCCCATCTCCCTGGCCAGGGGAAACGGCCCTGATGGTGGCTTGTTCGGACGAGCTCTCCGGTCGGTGAACCTGTACGCCCCTGGTGGGAGCGGGTTCGGTTCGGGCCGGATCCAGTCGGTCGGTCTGGCGGACCACCGGCTGACGTGAACCTCGCGGACGAGGTGCGCGGCTCACGTCAACCCCCAGGCCTGCGCCTGGGAAGGCGTGCCAAGAAACCGGTCGCGCGGGGCTGGGAAGGCGTGCCAGCCGGTCGCGTGCGCCGCATCTCGCTCGGGGCGTGGTGCGCGGGCGCGGGTCCGGTGGGGTGGTCCGCTAGTCCGGGGAGAAGATCGGCTCGTCGGCGTCGTCGGCGGGTGCAGAGCGCAGGACGTGCCGGGCGGCCTCGAACAGGCCGGGGGCCGGTGCCGGAGCACCGGTGGCGGGCAGGAAACCGGCGACGGCCGGGGCGGTCGCGGTGCTGCCGGTGGCGGAGGCGTTACCGCTCGCCACGGGGGTGGGGACGTTCTCGGACTCGGGGGTGTCGACGTCGACGCCTTCGTCGCCGCCGCGTTCCCCCTGGTCAATTTCCGAAGAGGCGGTCGTGGCCTGGTCCTGTGTCTCGGTGAGGATTTCGGGGGCGGGCCGTTCGCCGACCTCGGACCCCTCGTCCTCCACCGGCTCTTCCTGGTCCCCACGGACCTCAGTTGAGGTGCTCTCTTCATCCGCGGCCGGTTCGGCGTCCGGCTCGGCGACGGGAGCGAGCTCCTCGGGCAGGTGCTCGGTGTGCGGCAGCGGGGTTTCCCGGACCGTGTCACGGACCTGCTGGACGGGTTCGGCGGCCTCGGCCTCGACCGACCGCGCGGCCTCCGAGGCGTCGTCCACCACCGTGCGGACCGCCTGCTCCCCTACGGTGCTGACCGCTCCGCCGATCGAGTCGCCGAGCGTCTCGGCCCCCTCCGTGACGGCGGTGCCGCCGGGAAGGGAAGGTTCGCTGACCGATACCTCTCCGGCGTGCGCGGGAGCGGCGGAGACCAACCACACGGTGAACAGGATCCCGGTGAGCAACCCGGCGAGCAGCAGGGCCCGGCGGAGTGGTTCCGGACACACGGCGGTACTGGCGCCGCTGGCGCCGAACGTACCGTGGTATCCAGACACCGGGGTTTCCTTCCGCCGTGGGAGCGAGTCCGCCCCGGCGAAGTGCCAGGGGTCGACAAGCTCGTGGGGGTCGTGTGAATGGCACCGGAAACACGGGGCTCCAGGTGCTCGACGCGAGGCCAGAGAGGCCTTCGGGCGCCGACTGACCGTGACGTTAGCATGAATTTCCGAGCCGCTGTCCTCGATTTACAAGGAATTCCCAGCACCTCCGACCAAGCTTCCGTGTAGCCAGATGTGGCAAATCGGGAAAAAACCAACGACAATTCGACTATTAGCCCTCAACCCCTCGACGGCTCTGCGGAGGTTGAACCACACATGACCGAGATCCCCCAGAGCCACCGGTCGCCCTCGAAACCCCTGGACCAGCCCCTCGCTGAGGTGCACTCACAGATGAACCCGGGACTGTCCGCCCAAGGGCGGGTGCATTCCCTGCTTCAGTCGGTCCTGACCATCGGTGGCGATCTGGATCTGGCGACCGTGCTGCGCCGGCTCACGGAGGCCGCCGCCCACCTGGCCGAGGCCAGGTACGCCGGGCTGGGCGTGATCGGTGAGGACGGGAGCTTCACCGAATTCATCCCGGTCGGGGTCTCCCGTGCGCAGGCCGAGCGGATCAGCCGCTTTCCGCACGGCAAGGGTGTGCTGGGCACGCCTTTGCACGAACGGAGCGTGCTCCGCCTGTCCGACCTGCGCGACCACCCCGACTTCGGCGGTTTTCCGGAGGGCCACCCCGGGATGTCGAGTTTTCTCGGGGTGCCGATCCAGGTGCGCGACGAGGTGTTCGGCAACCTCTACCTGACGGAGAAGGAGAACGGCGGGGAGTTCGACGAGGAGGACGAGGCCATCGTCACCGCGTTGGCCACGGCCGCCGGTGTGGCGATCGAGAACGCCCGCCTGTACGAGGAGACCCGGCTGCGCGAGCGGTGGCTGGCCGCCTCCACCGAGATCACCACCCGGCTGCTGTCAGGGGCCGACACCAACGAGGTACTCGCCTACATGGCCGCCCAGGCACGGGAGATCGGCGGTGCGGACACGGCCGTGGTGCTCCTGCCGGACCCTCACGCCCGCGGGCACCTGTTCGCGGAGATCGCCGACGGTCCGATCGCCCAGGAGATCATGGGTACCCCTGTGGAGATCCACGACTCCGCTTGCGGTTTGGTCTACGAGTCGGGCGAGCCCACGGCCATCCCCGACCTGCGGCAGGCCCACTGCCCGATGCTCACGCACCGCGGCTACGGGCCGGGGCTCCTGGTGCCCCTGGGCACACCGGGGAACACCCGGGGCGTGCTGCTGCTCGGCAAGCTGGCCGAGCGGGCCCCGTTCGACGGGAACATCCGCCGCATGCTGCACGCCTTCTCCGTGCAGGCCGGGGTGGCACTGGAACTGGCCGATGCCCGGCGCGACACCGAGCGGATCGTGGTCCTGGAGGAGCGGGACCGGATCGCCAAGGACCTGCACGACGTGGTGATCCAGCGGCTGTTCGCTTCGGCGATGACCCTGATGAGCACGGTCCGGCTGATCAACTCCAGCGAGGCCGAGGAGCGGGTCCAGCGCACCATCAACGAGCTGGACGGCACGATCCGGGAGATCCGGTCGACCATCTTCGACCTCCAGAACCCGCCGAGCAGACGGGACACGTCGCTGCGCGGGAGGATCCTTCGGATGGCGGAGAACACCGCGCACAGCCTGGGCTGCCACCCGGGAGTCAGCCTGGACGGGCCGATCGACGCGTCCGTGCCGGACGAGGTGGGCGAGCAGCTGCTGGCGGTCCTCGGCGAGGGCCTGACCAACGTCGCCCGGCACGCCCGCGCCACGGAGGTGCACGTCTCCGTCGCGGTGGAGGAGACTTCGGTGACCGGCCGCGCGACCACTCTGACGCTCACCGTTACCGACAACGGGGTGGGCCTTCCCGAGGAGGGCCGCCGGAGCGGTCTGCGCAACCTGGACCAGCGCGCCCAAGCCCTGGGCGGCGGGTTCAGCGCCGGAAGGGGCGAGACCGGCGGCACCGTACTCGTGTGGAAAGTCCCCGTCTCGGGACCGGAACTGGTCTGAGGGGCGCCGGAGAGCGCCGGGGAGAGGTTCGAGGGGCGGGCACGGGCGGAGCGGGAAGGCGGCCGCGACGGGGCCCGCTGTCCAGAGGCTGTGGAAGGCCGTGTGAGCGGCGGCCGACGGTAACCGTCGGTCTCGTCGAGGAGTGGCACAAGGGACGCAACTCGGCCGTGACGAAACTACGCAACGAAAGACAACCGCTGTGGGAGGGGTGCTCGAGGGCGCCAAGGGTGAAACGTTTTCCGCCCAGAGCCGCTCGACCGCCGCGTTGTCCACAACCCTGTGGAAGCCGGTGGCACACGCACCCCCTCCCCCTAACGTCGATACCGGGGGAGCATCCGCCCCCGCCCGCCCCGTGCTGCCCGCGTTCCAGCCAGCCCGCGGCCACCGGTCAGGGACGGGGCTCGGGCTCGGGCTCGGGGATCTCGGTATCAGAGTTCGGGGCGTCATCGGACGGGACGGTGAGCAAGCGGATGCCGTGCGCCGCCACCAGCGCGCACACCACAGCGACCAGCCCGCCCAGCCAGCCACCCGCGTAGGTCTCCCCCATGAACGCCACACCCACGATCGCCGCTGCGACCGGGTTGGCCAGGGTGGTGATGCCCAGCGGCGCCCCCAAGTCCATTCCCTGGTAGGCGGCCTGGGCCAGGAACACCCCGGCCAAGGCGATCACCGGGGTGGCGATGGTCGCCGGGTGCGAGAGCGCCACCAGAACGCCCTCGCCGAACGCCCACACGGTCGTCTTCACCGTCGCTGAGGAGACCCCGAAAGCCACGCCGGCGGCGCCCGCCAGCAGGTAGCTCCGCCGGGTCTTCGTCCGGGTCCGTCCCGCGCCCCAGCCGATCGCGGCGAGCAGGCCGATGGTCCCCACGCCCACGAGTATCGAGTCCTCGGGGGACAGTACTCCGCCGGCGTTGCCGGTGACCGTGACCGCGAGCAGCACCCCGAGCGCCACCATCGTGTAGGCGGCGCCGTGCCACTCGGCCCGGCTCACCCTGCGGTTGCCGAGCTTGGCCGACCAAGGGATACCGAAGATGAGCACGAGAACACCCAAGGGCTGTACGACGGTCAGCGGCGCGTAGCTCACCGCAGCCACCTGGAAGCCGGCACGACCACCGTTGAACACCAGGGACACCCACCAGAGCGGGTGCCGGAGCAGCGCGCCCACCTGGCGCCGTCCGGTCAGCGGTTCGGGTACACGAACGGCGAGCCTGCGCTGGGCCACGGCGGCGGCCGTGTAGGCGGCACAGGACAGGACGCCGAAGGCGATCCCGAGCCACATTCCGTACGACATAAGGGTCATGGGCACCATCCTCCCGGGGCCGCACCGGAAGGTCGAACGGGGGTGGTGCCGGACCCGGGAGGATGCCGGGCCGGCCCCTTAGGCGGTAACGGGCCGACACCTCTACGCGGAGGTGTCCCCGAACAGTGGTGCCCCTAGACGGATACGGCCCGGGGCCCGGCGCCCCTGGACTCCTTGGCGAAATACCGGTTGGCGGCAGGCAGGAAGGCCATCACCGTTGCAACCACAACGGCCACGGCATAGACGAGCGTGTGCGCGATCCGGACGAAGAGCGCGACCCCGTGGCCCTCATAGCCCAGTCCGACGAACACCCCCAGCCCGGAGAGCACCCCGATCCCCATGGAGATCAGCACTCCTGCCAGCCCCACACCGGTCATGAGCACCACGAGGGTGACCCGCGCCCAGCGGTACCCCTGAGCGAACCAGGCGACCAGCAGCGCGGAGAAGGTGTAGAGCAAAGCGCGCGCGACCAGCGCGAGCCACGGCACGGCTCCGCCGTCGGCCAGGCCGGGCGCGACAGCCAGGGACGTCTCGGTGATCCCCGCCGCGATCGCCACCGCCCACAGGATCGTGGCCCAACGCACCGGGTTCGGAAGGGTTCTCTGCATGGAACCCAGCCTTCCGTGCCGCGGGCGCCGTTTCCATGGTGGTGATACCACCACCTTCCGTGGTGCGTACTCCCCTCAAGCCCCACCAGCACCGGCCTTCGGGCTCCGCTGCCCCTTCCTCTCCCCTTCACGCCGTCCCTTCACCCCGGTCCTTCCCGGGTTCCGGCGGGGACCGCACCCCGGTAGAGGGCCGACACCACCCCCTCGATGTCGGGCTCGCGCAGGGTCAGGTCCGCCACCTCGTGCTCCCTGGCGACCTCGGCGATCACCCGGGCCGGGTTTTCCGCCAGTTCCAGCCACTGGCGCGGTCCTTCCACCCGGACCGTTCGCGCGCCTTCCACTTGGATCGCGGCGGCCGGGGCCGCCAGATCGACCACCAGCACACGCGGGGTCGGGACGGTGGCGCGCAGTTCGGGCAGGTCGCCGTCGAAGGCCAAGCGCCCCCTGTCGATCACCATCACGCGTTCGCACAGGCGCTCCACGTCACCCAGGTCGTGGGTGGTGATGAGGATGGTGGTGCTGCGCTCACGGTTGATCTTCAGCAGGAACTCGCGGATGGCCGACTTGCTCACCACGTCCAGGCCGATGGTCGGCTCGTCGAGTACCAACAGGCGCGGGGCGTGCAGCAGGGCGGCGGCCAGGTCGCCTCGCATCCGCTGGCCCAGACTGAGCTGGCGGACCGGGGTGTCCAGGAACGGTTCGAGTTCCAAGAGTCCGGTGAGTTCGGCCAGACGCTCGGCGTGGGCACCGGCGGGCACCCGGTACAAGTGCCGGGTCAGAGAGAGGCTGTCGCGCAGCGGCAGGTCCCACCACAGGGTGGTGCGTTGGCCGAAAACGACCCCGATCTCCCTGGCCAGGCGGGTTCGCCGGCGGGACGGTTCCATCCCGGCGACCCGGACCCTGCCCACGGAAGGGGTGAGGATGCCGGTGAGCATCTTCATCGTGCTGGACTTCCCTGCTCCGTTGGGCCCCAGATAGCCGACGATCTCTCCGGGACGCACGGTGAAGGTGACGTCTTGGACGGCGCTGACAGTGCGCTTGGTCCGGCGGAGGAAGGGGCCCTCGGACAGGACGAAGTCGCGGCCGAGCCCGACCGCCTCGATGATCGGTTCCGTTTCCGGCCCATGCGCGGGCCCGGCGGTGTTGTCGTTGGCGGGCATCGGTCAGCTCCCGGTGGATCGGTAGTGGCGCAGCCCGAGCCGCCACACGAGGGCGGCCCCGGCACAGACGAGGACGGCGATGACCGGACCCGCGTAGCGCAGGAACTCCGGCATGCCGAGGGGGTCGGGCCGGTCGAGTACGAGCAGGGCGGGCTGCCAGCTGACGAAGGCCAGCGGCACCACGTAGGTCACCGAACGGACCAGACTCTTTCCGTAGATGGCGAGGGGGTACTCGGTGAGCGCCTGCCCGCCGTAGGTGAGGGAGTTCGCGGCCTCGCGGGCGTCGGTGACGAAGAACTGCAGGCAGGCGCCGATCAACCACACCGCGCAGCAGATGGCGGTCCCCGACACCACCAGGACGGGGACCATCAGCGCCCGCCCGAGGGTCCAGTCGATATCGCTCATGACCAGCGCGACCACCAGCACCGCCAGGGCGGGGACGAGCTTGCCGAGACGGCGCGGGGAGAACTGGTCGGTGGCCAGCTGGATCAGGGGCGAGACCGGCCGGACGAGCATCGTGTCGAAGCTGCCCGTGCGGACGTGGTCGCCCAACCGGTCCACCGACCCCATGAGGAGTTCGGCGCCGCCGAAGGCCGTAGCCGCCAGCGCGTACACGAGCAGTCCCTCGTAGACCGTGAACCCGACCAGGGTCCCGGCGTGCCCGAAGACCACGAGCACGGCGCCCATCTCGGCCAGCGTGCTGAGAGCCAGCCCGACGGTGAACAGGGAGAGCGCCATGGGGTACCGGGTGACGGCGCGGCACCAGGTCCAGGCGAGCAGAACGTACGTGTGGAGGGCCCGCCGTGCCGCACTGAGGCGGTTCGCCGCACTGGCGGGGCGCGGTGTCGGTCCGGGCCGCTTCGGGGAGAACGTGTCAGCCACCCTGGACCACCACCTTTCGCGCGGCCAGGCGGGTGAGGTAGGCGCACAGGGCCAGCAGCACCGCCGCCCAGCCCGCCTGCAGCAGCAGACCGCCGAGCGCACTCCCGCCGGGCAGCGTGTCCTTGCCGAGCAGGATCTCCGCGGGGATCTGCACCATCGACGCCCACGGGAGGAGCCGGAGCACGTCGCCGATGGCTGTGGGAAAGAGCGTGAGCGGCAGGAGCATCCCCGCGAAGACCGGCCCGGTCGGTCCCATGACCGCCCACACGCCCCGGGTGTCCACCAACCAGAACCCCACCACCGAGTACAGGTAGCGCAGGGCGAAGCCGACCACCGTGGCCAGGATGAACGAGACCAGCGTGAGCGCCCAGCGCAGACTGTCGCCGGGGAGCGCCAGGGAGAACAGGACCGCACCGATCGCGAAGGTGGGCACACTGCGGAAGACGGTGTCGAAGGTGACGCGGCCGAAGTCCTGCGCGAACCACCAGCCGAGGAGGGGCATCGGTCGGAGCAGGTCCGTGCCCACGGCCCCGGTGCGAATGCGTTCACTGAGGTCGAGCGCGGGGCCCATGATGGCGAGCGGCGCCATCAGCGCCTGGGCGACGTACACCTGTGTGACGGCGTCCGAGGCGTCGTAGCCGTTGATCTCCGGGCGGGCCGCGAAGAGCGCGAGCAGCACCATGGCGTTGACGGCGCCGAAGACCGAGTTGGTGAAGATTCCGGCGACGGTCGCCGCACGGTAGGTCGAGTAGCGGCGCAGCCCGCGGGCGTACACCGCGAAGTAGACACGCACGAGCGTGGCTCCCCTGGCAGGTCGAGAACGTGCAGAAGCATCCGGTCTCGACCGAGGGAGCCCCCGGGAAGGGCATGGGGCCCGGAAGGGATTTCGGGGAGACACGGGTTCGGCACGTCCCTGGTCCGACTGGCCAGGTCCGGGTCGCCGCGAAAGTGCGACGCTAGCACAGCGCGGAAACGGCCACCACGGCTTCGCCGGCGTTGGCCGGAGACGGTCGGTGGCGGTGAGCGGTGGCGGTGAGCGGTGGCGGTGAGCGGTGGCGGGCAGCACGAGGCTGGCGCGGGTGGGGTCCCCCCAATTTCAAGTCTGACCGGCCACGCCGTCTCACACCATGGGCATTTGTCGACCTGTGGATAACTCGACGAGGTCCGGCTGAACCGGACACAGGGCGAGGCGCGGGCTCCTCCGGTTCCTTGGTCAGCCGCGTCCGGCGAAGGGCATCTCCCGGGCCATCACGGTGATCGTCGGAACGTTCACGTCCGGGGGGAGGGACACGATGTGCGCGATCGTGTCGGCGACGTGGGTGGCGTCGATGGTGGGTTCCGGGCGCACAGAGCCGTCGGGCTGGCGCGCCTTTGCGCCGATCCCTGCGGTCATCGCGGTGGCGGCGTTGCCCACGTCGATCTGTGTGCAGGAGATCCCGTGCCCGCGCAGGTCCAGGTTCATGGATGCGGTGAGGCCGCTGACCGCGTGCTTGCTCACCGTGTACGCCACGCTCGTCGGCCGCGGGGTGTGCGCAGAAATGGAGCCGTTATTGATGATCCGCCCTCCCCGCGGCTCCTGAGCCTTCATCATCGCGGCGGCCTCCCTGGCGCAGTTCAGTGAGCCGGTGACGTTGGTGTCCAGGACCTCACGCCAGGCCTCGTCCTCGATTTCATCCACGGAAGCAGCGGGGCCGAAGACCCCGGCGTTGTTGAAGAGGACGTCCACCCGGCCGAAGCGCTCGCGGACCACCCGGAACAGCTCCCGAACGGACTCCGCCGAGGTCACGTCCGCCTCGACCACCACCGCCCCGGGGCTGCCGTCCGCAGTCTCCTCCAGGGTTTCCCGGCGACGTCCAGCCAGCACCACCGAATGCCCGTCCTCCAGCAACCGCCGCGCGGTCACCCGTCCGATCCCGGCGCCAGCTCCGGTGATCACGATGACCTTGTGGTCGTTCGCGGTGTGCCTGGCAGTGTCCACGGTCGGCTCCCTCACTCGCTCTGGGATGTGGAGCCTATCGACTGAAGCTGCCGCTGCCCTTCGTGGGCTGGGTTTCGGAAGCTGGGTGCTGGGGGTGCGTAGTGTTAGCGGCGGAGTGGCGCGGTTTCCCTGCGGGTGCGGGTTTCCCCGTTTCCTGCCGCTTGATGGTGGCCGTCTCCGCTGCGCGCGTCAAGGTCGTCGCCGTCGAAGCGCTGGCGCGCTATCGGAGGCGCTCCACCTTGACCCGCTTCGCTACGACGG